>JAQUSX010000073.1 GCA_028710055.1 Clostridia bacterium
CGATATAGTTTTCCGCCAGCGGCGACAGCATTACCGTTGCCCCGCCTATTTCTTCGGCGAAAGATTGCGCTTGTTTGCTGTCTATTTCTTCTTGATAAAAAATCGCTTTAATACCTTCGGCTTTCGCAAAATCTATTACCTCCTGCAAATGAGCGGCTGTGGCTTCTTTGCCTTCTTCTTCAAGTGCAACCATATTAAGCCCGTAATCTTCGGCTAGGTATCCGAAAGCGGGATGAAAAACGATAAATTGTTTGCTGTCCATTTCATTAACCGCAGCTTTTAATAATAAATCCACTTCGTCAAGCTGGTTAAGATATTCTTCGGCATTAGATTGATAATAATCCGCGTTAATCGGGTCAAGCGCGGACATTTGTGAAGCTATTTCCGTTACCATTATTTTTACCCGTTTTACCGACAGCCATATATGCGGATCCCTTCCGCCGTCTTCAAAATATCGGTCGGGATAAACTTTTGCTACCTCATCTTGCAGTCTTACTACCATTGGCACGGCTTCCGCCAGCATCGACTCTTCCGCGGGAACGCCAACGGCAAAACAAATACTCGCGTCAGAAAATTCACTCATTTGCTGAGGGGTGGGTTCGTACGTTGCGGGACTGTAACCGGGCGGAATCAATGTAATAATGTTTACCTTATCGCCGCAGACGGCTTTTACAAAACCTTCCAAAGGCACTATCGTAACTGCGACTGTAATTTTATCGTTGATAATTTTTGGCGCGCAGCCTGCGCTTGAAACAATGACAAGCGCGAAAACGATAACCAAGCACAAAATTTTTGATATATTTTTCATTAAAAAACTCCGTTGTTTTCTGAAAATGCAGTTTATTTGCGTTTTCAATTATAATAGTCTATTCGCAAATTGTCAAATATTGCCGATACTTTCTTTAAAATTTTTTAAAATGCGTTTTGTAATTAAATTTTTGACAAAGAAAATGTTTTTTAGTAAATAAAAAACGGACTATTTTGTCCGCTTCGCGCATTTGTCGCATTTTCCGTAAATAACGGTGTTTTCGCAGTCAAGCTCAAAGCCGTGATTTTTGGTTAAATGCTCGGAAATTTCTTTCATAAAATCGCAGTCAAGATGAATAAGCTGCCCGCAATCAGAGCATTTGAGATGCAGGTGTTCGCCGCATTTGTTTTCACCTACGTACTGAAAAACCGTCAACTGCCCTTTTTGCGCGACAAATTTGTTTAGTTTGCCGCTTTCGCAAAGCGTATCAAGATAACGGTATACCGAAGTTATGTTAACGTTAACGCCTTTATTAACAAGATAATTTAAAACGTCTTTGGCGGTTACCGTCGTGTCGATATTTTCCGTCAAAAATTTTAACGCCGCTTTGCGCATCTCGGTTTTGTAATTTATTCTTACGCTTCTCATAATAAAAAAATTATATCACTAAAATTTCTTAAAATCAAGCAAGGCGAGCTTTAATATGTTTGACAAAACGCCGTGGCGGTGCTAGTATAATGTTTAGCGTGAAAAGAAAGGTTCTTTTCACTTTTTTTGTTAATATTTAATTTAATTGCGTAAGATAAATGACGCAAACCATGGAGAATATAAGAAATTGACTGCAAGAAAAGATTTAAGAAACGTGGCTATTATAGCGCACGTAGACCACGGTAAAACAACTCTCGTTAATGAAATGTTGAAACAAGGCGGAATATTCAGGGAAAACCAACAAGTCATGGACAGAGTTATGGACAGTAACGACCTCGAAAGAGAACGCGGTATTACCATACTGGCGAAAAACACGTCGGTATTTTATAAAGGCGTAAAAATAAACATTGTAGACACACCTGGTCACGCGGATTTTGGCGGAGAAGTCGAAAGAGTTTTAAAAATGGTCAACGGCGTTTTGGTTTTGGTCGACGCCGTCGAAGGACCTATGCCGCAAACGCGCTTCGTAATGCAAAAAGCTCTTGAGCTGGGACATAGACTCATTATCGTCGTTAACAAAATCGACCGTCCCGACGCCAGACTCAACCAAGTTGAAAACGAAATTTTGGATTTATTATTAGAATTAAACGCCAGCGAAGATCAATTTAGCAGTCCTATTATTTACTGTTCTGGCAAAAAAGGCACGGCGTCAACGGACTGGCGCAAACAAGGCGATGACTTAACACCGCTTTTCGAAGCAATTTTGAATCATTTTCCGCCTGTGGAAGTAAAACTTAACGCTCCATTTCAAATGCTGGTTAGTTCAATCGATTACAACGATTTTGTCGGACGTATCGCTATCGGACGCATAGAACGGGGCGAAATAAAGACGGGCGACCAGGCGGTTTTTTTAAATTATAACAATCCCGAAGAAATAAAAAACGGAAAAATAGTGAGTTTGTACCAAATAGACGGTCTTACGCGCAGACCCGTGGAAAAAGCGATCGCTGGAGATATCGTATGCGTATCGGGACTGGAAAACGTGGGTATCGGCGATACGATATGCTCACCGAAAGATATTAGCCCGATAAAATTCGTGGAAATATCGCAACCCACCGTAGAGATGACTTTTTCGGTCAACGACAGTCCTTTCGCAGGTCGCGAAGGCAAATACGTTACCACGAGGCATTTGAGAGACCGACTTTTTAGAGAAACATTAAAAGACGTTTCGTTAAAAGTCGACGATACGGATTCCACCGACAGTTACCGCGTTTGCGGACGCGGTGAAATGCATTTGTCAATTCTTATCGAGAATATGCGCCGCGACAATTACGAGTTTCAGGTCGGACCGCCAAGAGTGCTGTATAAAACGATAAACGGAATAAAATACGAACCTATCGAAAAACTCGTCGTGGACGTTCCTACCGACAAAACTGGCGCGGTATTCCAAAGCATGGGCGAACGCAAAGGCGAACTTTTGCAAATGGAAAACCTCAGCGCAACTCGTGTCAGAATGGAATTTGCCATACCCGTAAGGGGATTATTCGGCTACAAGAGCCAGTTTTTGACCGATACTCGCGGCGAAGGCGTTTTTAATACCATATTTTATGATTATATGCCGTATAAGGGCGAAATTTCACGCAGAGTCAGCGGTTCACTCGTTGCGTATGAAACGGGCGAAGCTGTCACGTACGGACTTTTCAACGCGCAGAGCAGAGGCAGACTTTTTATCGAGCCTAATACCGACGTTTATCAAGGTATGGTCGTGGGTGAAAATCCCAAAAACGAAGACGTCGTGGTAAACGTATGCAAGAAAAAACATTTAACTAATACCCGCGCGTCTGGTTCGGACGATGCATTACGTCTTGAACCGCCGAAAAAATTAAGTCTTGAAGAAGCGATGGAATTTATCGCCGACGACGAATTACTGGAAATTACGCCGAAAAACATAAGAATACGCAAAAAAATATTAAATACTGAATTGCGTTTGAAAGCGCAGGCTCGGGCGAAAAAAATCGACTAAATTGGTTTTATCTTTCCGACGGGCTTAACGGCGAATCCTTACGTCCTATCAATGCCCGTTGAAAGCGAACAAGGATAAACCGATATGAATTTTGTTAATATTTAAAAAAGCGAGAGTTTAACTCTCGCTTTTTTTGATTTTAATGGCGTACCAAGAGATTTTTATCGTATTCGACCGATTTTTTATTTTATTATTCATTTGAAATTTGGCAGTAAAAAACATTCTTAAATATACCGAATTAGAATACTTTATATAAAAAACCGCCTTAAAAAAGCAGAAACCGATTGAGTATCAATCGGTTTTTCTTGTTCTTTATATATAAAATTATTTATTTAAAAATTCTTTTTCAGCTGCAATTACAGTTTGTTCCAACAGCATTGCGATAGTCATCGGTCCTACTCCGCCCGGTACGGGCGTATAAGCCGAGCTGATTTCCGCCGCGTTAAATAAATCCACGTCGCCCACGTTGCCTTCGTTATAACCCGCGTCTATTATTACCGCGCCTTTTTTTATCCATTCCGCTTTTACGAATTTTGGTTTTCCGACAGCGGCAACCACGATATCGGCTTGCGAAACAATCTCGGGCAGATTTACCGTTTTACTGTGGCAAATGGTAACGGTCGCGTTGTCGTTAAGCAACATTAGTGAAACGGGTTTGCCCAGTATCGCGCTTCTGCCGATAACGACGGCATATTTACCCTCTATCTGTATTTTGTAACGATGTAAAATCGTCATTATCGATAATGCGGTTGCGGGCGCAAACGCCGTAAGTCCCAATGCCATCGCCCCGAAAGAAGCGGAATTAAGTCCGTCCACATCTTTACTTGGCAAAATCGAATCGTCGATTTTTCTTTCGTCGATATGCTTGGGAATAGGGTGCTGCAGCATAATTCCGACAACGTTTTTGTCGTTATTTAATTCTTTTAAGGTTTTTAGTATTTGTTCAGTCGTAGCGGTCTCGTCAAAATGAAATTCTATCGGTTCCACACCTATGCGTTTGCTTGCGTTCATTTTCATTTTGACGTAAGTTTGCGACGCATAATCGTTGCCTACTATCATTATCGCCAGTTTCGGCGAATGTCCTTTTGCCGTAATTTTTTTAACTCTTTCTGTTAATTCCGCTTCAATTTCTTTCGAGAGCGTTTTTCCGTCCAAAATTTGAGCCATTAAAAATTCACCTCGATTTTATTTAAAATATTCAACCGCAGATTCGAATATACGCATATCGTATTCGCCCGCGACGTTTTTATAAAGATTTTTACCGATACGCTCGCTGTGACCCATTTTGCCCAAAATTCTGCCGTCTGCGGACGTGATACCTTCTATAGCCCACATCGAACCATTGGGGTTAAAGTCTGAGTTCATTGTAGGTTCACCGCATAAATCAACGTATTGGGTTGCTATTTGACCTTTATTTGCCAATTCTTTCAACAGTTCTGCGCTCGCGACGAATTTTCCTTCGCCGTGTGAAATAGGAACGTTGTAAATTTCTCCCGTTTTCACTTTATTAAACCAAGGCGATAAGTTACTTGCAACTCGAATCCTGACAATCCTTGACTG
>JAQUSX010000074.1:0-1330 GCA_028710055.1 Clostridia bacterium
GACGATCCCGAAAATTCTCTGGCTTACTCTTCTTATATGTTAATCAGTAATTTATCAAAAAAAATATTCGATATTGATTTTCAATCGGATATGAAAAAATGGAAAAAACAAAAACAAAAAATATCCGAGTCCGCGCTTGAACTTTTAAACGACTACCCTAAGGGTGCGGAAAAGAAATAAGGATTTTAAAATATTTGTATATTATAAAAAACTTTAATTAAAATAGGGGAAAAACGTAACTTTTGTAGAAATCTTTTACGAAAGTTATTTTTTTTTAACAAAGGAAATTATATTTGGAAAAACGGGAATGGACAAACTTTATTGACGAATTAAAACGGCGCAGCGATATGGTGGACGTCGTTTCTCAGTATGCCGTTGTCCAGCAAAAAGGCAGACGGTTCTGGGCGCGTTGTCCTATACACAACGAAAAAACCCCGTCTTTTTCCATAAACCGCGAAGCGCAGACTTTTTACTGTTTTGGATGTCATGCGGGCGGAGACGTAATAAAATTCGTTGAAGATATTGAAGGCATAGGCTTTATGGAAGCGGTGGAGCATCTGGCAAAAAGAGCCAATCTCCCTATGCCGAGCAGCAGTCTAACCGACGACGACATTATAAAAGCCAAAAAGACCAAAGAACGCTATTACGCCGTTTGTTTGGAAGCCGCAAAACATTACAACGCGAATTTAAAATCTAACTCAGGAGCCGCCGCACGAGATTATCTAAGCAAGAGAGGCATTACCGAGTCCACCGCTACAACGTTCGGGCTTGGTTTGTCGTTAGGGTTCGACGCGTTGCCCGAACACTTGAAAAATAAAGGAATAGGGGTAAGCGACGCCGTCAAAGCGGGCGTATTGATGGAAAACAAAAAAGGCGGCTATTACGACGCATTGTTTGGTAGACTTATCGTTCCGATAATTAACGTATCCAATCAAGTAGTGGCTTTCGGCGGGAGAATATTAGAAAAACGCGACGATGTTGCAAAATACAAAAACACATCCGAAACGCCGATTTTTGAAAAAAGTAAAAACTTATTCGGCATAAATATAGTAAAAAAGCAAAAGACTACACAGCGGGTGGAAAATATTGTTATTGTCGAAGGCTATATGGACGTTATAGCTCTCTATCAGGCGGGGCTACGGAACTGCGTCGCCAGTATGGGAACGGCTTTGACAAAAGAGCAGGCGCGGCTAGTTAAGCGTTATACGGACACCGTTTACATAAGTTACGACGGAGACTCGGCGGGGCAAGCCGCAACCGTAAGAGGGCTTGACATATTGCGTGACGAAGGTCTTGACGTTTACGTCGTCACGATTCCCGACGGACTTGA
>JAQUSX010000074.1:1430-4935 GCA_028710055.1 Clostridia bacterium
AATTCCTTCTCAGCCGTCTAAAAACGCAAAAACCAAAGTTACGGCGGAAATAAGGGCATTGTGTTTTGTCGCAAAAGCGGCGTTAAACGCCTTTCCGTGGGCAAAACTTACCGAAAAACCGTTTTGTTACGGCAACGGCTCGCTGGGAAACTTGTTCGATTACGTGTTTGACTGCGAAAAAATCGACAAAAAGCCTATACCCAGTATGGCGTATCAGCTTGCAGACGACGAAGCGATAATCTCGCTAATAGTGGAAGACGAAACTTTTGGCGACACGGCTGGCAAAGAATATTTTGACGAATGTCTGCTTTACTTAAAAAAGATAGAGTTAAAATCAAAGCTTGCGAAAGCGGCGAATGATTATAACGCCGAATCCGATAAAAAACAAAAAGAAAAATTACTTAATGATATAACAAGATTAACAAACCAAATAAAGAATATAAAAGACGTCGCTATAACGGAGGATAAATAAAAAAACAATGGAAATCACAGAAAAATTTTTAACGGGCTTACTCGCCGAAATGAAAGAAATCAACGACCAAAAAGGTTTTGTGGCGTATGATGAGCTTGAAACGCGCCTTGAAAAACTTAACCTTTCCGCCGAGCAAAACGCAGACATCTATAAATACTTAGAAGATAACAGCATTACCCTTTTGGATATGATTGCCCGCGAGGAAGAGCTTATTAAGGGCGTTGCGGAAGTTTCTATCGATGATCCTGTTAAAATGTATTTGAAAGATATCGGTAAAGTGCCTTTGCTTTCGGGCGAAGAGGAAATATCTTTGGCAAAACGTATGCAAGATGGCGACGAGGAAGCGAAACAACAGCTTTCCGAAGCCAACTTACGCCTTGTCGTGTCTATCGCAAAAAGATACGTCGGCAGAGGTATGCTTTTACTTGACCTTATTCAAGAGGGCAATCTCGGTCTTATGAAAGCCGTGGAAAAATTCGATTACACAAAAGGATTCAAGTTTTCCACTTACGCCACGTGGTGGATAAGACAAGCGATAACAAGAGCGATAGCCGATCAAGCAAGAACTATACGTATTCCGGTACATATGGTTGAAACCATAAACAGACAGATACGCATCTCACGTTCGTTATTACAAGAACTCGGCAGAGAGCCTACACCCGAAGAAATCGCTAAAGAAATGGGGATAACTCCCGAAAAAGTAATGGAAATCCAAAAAATAGCGCAAGATCCAGTCAGCTTAGAAACGCCCATAGGCGAAGAAGAAGACAGCCATCTTGTGGATTTTATCGAAGACGATAAAACCGTCGCACCCAGCGACGTTGCCGCTTATACGATGCTGCGTGAACAGCTTATTACCGTATTGCACAAACTTACTCCGCGCGAAGAAATGGTATTAAGACTGCGTTACGGTATCGACGACGGCAAACCCCGCACGTTGGAAGAAGTGGGCAAAGAGTTTAACGTTACCCGCGAGCGAATCCGTCAGATAGAAGCGAAAGCGCTGCGCAAACTGCGTAACCCCAGCCGTAGCAAAAAATTAAAAGATTATTTGGACTAATGCTCACGTTACGACAAAAGAATATAGTCGAGTTGTTGCCAAAATGCGATATTCTTGCCGACGTCGGCTGCGACCACGGCAAAATTGGATATGCCGCGCTTGTTACCAGCATCGCGAAAAAAGTTTATTTTATAGATATAAGCCGCGACAGCTTGCTAAAAGCCGAAAAGCTTTGCGCATCGAAAAACTTTAACGCGGAATTTATTTGTCAGGACGGTTTGGGCAAAATACAAGCCGACTGCGCCGTAATCGCTGGTATGGGCGGACAGGAAATAATCGAGATTATTAAAAATGCCGAATATTTACCCCAAATACTTGTCTTGCAGCCGATGAAAAATTCCGATATTTTGCGCGAGTACGTTCAAAAACAGTATAAAATCGAAAAAGATTATCTTTTTTTTGATAAAAAATATTATTTTTTGATGAAACTGAGTTTGGGCAAAGATTCGTTGAGCAAAATGGAAATAAAATACGGCAAAACGAATATTGCGCGCCCTACGGCGGATTTTCAAAAATTTTTGCGAAAAGAATTAGCCTTGTGCGAAAAAATATTAAGCGTTTGCGCGGACGAAAAAGCGGAAATAAAAAGAAAGGAAATTTTGAGTTTACTTATTAAGGAGTGAAATTTATGATAGAGAAAGTGTTGACGTATCAGGAAACCGACGGAAAAATCAGACAGATTGAAAAGCAGCTGAACGACTCGGAGAGCAAAAAGCGCGGCAGACAGTTTAGCGCGTACTTAAGGGACGCCGAAGCGGCGTTTAAAAAAATGGAACAGCGTTCCAAAGAACTTAACATAATGTTGAACGGGCTAACGCAGAGTTTTGATGAAAAAGTAAAACTCGTCGGCGAATATGAAAAAAACATAGATACGTCGAGAGATTTGGAAGAAATAAATTACTTACGCAAAAAAATAGATGATTTGGCAAAAGTTTTAATAAGCGTTGATAAAGACGTGAAGAGCATTTTGCAGGAAATTGAAGAAATTTCAAAACAATACGACAGCTACCGCGACAAATATCCGATGGCGAGAAAGCAATATTTGGAATGCAAAGAAAATTTTGAAAAGGAAAAAGAAGCAAGAGTGCCTGAGCTCAATGAACTTCAAAAAAGCTTGAAGAAAATTGAAAAAACTCTTGATCCCGAAATTTTGGATACTTATCAAAAAATTAAAGGACAAGGCATTTATCCGCCGTTTGTTCCGCTCGTAGGCTCTAACCAATGCGGCGGCTGTCAAATGGAAATCCCCAGCGGTATCGTTGCGAATATAGACCAAAAAGGTTATATAAAATGCGACAACTGCCGTAGAATTGTTTATAAAACAAAAGTATAAAGACGGCAAAAATCAAATAAGGAAAGTTAAATAACTCTAAAAATCATTGAAAATAAAATAAACGGCTTATTGCCGTTTTATTTTTTTTTGGAAAAATTTTAAAATGTCATTTAAACGAAAATGTTAATATTTCAAACAAGGATATTTAGGCGAATTTTGGCTGTTTTTTTACAGCAGTCAAAACTTAAAAAGCTTGTCGTAAAAACTTTTAATTTTTAAGGTTATATCACCCGTCAAGATTAATCAAATCTTTTACCGTGTAAAGAGATGAAGGCAGTTTTGTTATTTGTTTGGACGCTTTTACCGCTCCGACAATAAACGGCTCGATATTTTGCGCGACGTGAGTAATAATTATTTTTTCGCCCTTCCCCCAAAAAATGGTTTCGTGCGTGCCAGCTTCTTCGCCAATTCTAATGGACGTCACGTTGTCGGTTTTAACTATATCGCTAAGCACAAGCGCGGTGCCGCTCGGCGCGTCGGTCTTGCCTTTGCGGTGGTATTCGATAATGCCGCATTCCCAGTCCGGCAAAATTTTTTTCGCGTAGGCAAGAATATTTTTGACCGCGTTTATACCGTAACTGAAATTACTGTCGTAAACTATCGGTATGCTTTGAGAGGCAAGAGCTATTTTTTGTTTTTG
>JAQUSX010000075.1 GCA_028710055.1 Clostridia bacterium
CAAAATATTTTGTAAACAAACTTTTTTAGCGAAGGCGTACTATACCCAATAATTTCCACACTTATAACCGTTGATATTTCCGCTCAATAAGCAAACTAACTACGTAAATACTTAAGCGGAGGTAATTCAGGTGAAAATGAAAAATTTTTTGATAGGAATGGCTTTGGGAATTGCTGCGGGTATGTGCTTAGCTGAAATTCCCGCCGTAAAAAACTTTATCGCAACGGGCAAGAAGAAAATCAAAAAAATGGTCAAAGCCAAGGAAGACTAATTATTTTAGGGGCAAAAAAACTTGCCCTTAAATTTTTCACAAAAACGCTACCATATTTTGGCTGTATATGATACAATGCTGCTATGGGTAGAATTTTGGCTCTCGACGTCGGCGACGCGCGGATAGGTCTTGCAGCGTCAGACCTTATGCAAATTATCGCTAATCCGCTGGAAACTTATCATCGCCGTAAAAACGACAGCGATTTTAGCTACATCGCGGATTTAGCAAAGCAAAAAGAAGTCGAGCTTATCGTATGCGGGCTGCCTTTGGGTATGAACAGCCGCGAAAACGACCAAACTCAAAAAACAAGGGCTTTTGTTGAAAAACTATCGCAATATACGGATTTGCCCGTTAAGTTTATAGACGAAAGGCTGACGACTGTTTCGGCGGAAAAAGTTTTGATAGAAGGCGGCGTAAGGCGTGAAAACCGTAAAAACGTCGTGGACAAAGTAGCCGCTACTATAATTTTGCAAAACTATTTAGACTATTACAAACAAAAAGGATAACACAATATATTTTCGGAGGTTAGATATGGATAAAGAACCTATCAACAAAAAAGAAGAAGAAAACGAAGATCTAGTAACTCTACTGGACGACGAAGGTAACGAAGTTGATTTTTATCACGCGGCTACCGTTGATTACAAAGGAAACTGGTACATTTTTTTGCAACCCGCTGAAGAAATGGAAGATATAGAAGAAGACGAAGTAGTTATTTTCAAGCTTGAAAAAGATGAAAAGGGCGAAGATTTATTCACTCCCATTGACGATGAAAAACTTTTGGACGAAGTTTATCACGAATATGAAAAAATGGTTGAGAACGCTTGCGAGTGCGGATGCGGCTGCGAAGACGACAAGTGTGATTGCGTAGACGAAGAATGCGATTGCGAAGACGAAAAATGTCATTGTAACGATGAAAAATGCGACTGCAACAAAAAATAATATTGATTTAATATTATAATTTTAGACTAAACCGCTCTCAACAAAAAACAACTGAGAGCGATTTTGTTTTTAAGAAAAATTCGCGGTAAAACCAAATTTATTTAACTAAACGGTCACAAAATATTTGCTAAAAACATGCGTATGTGATAAAATTATCAAGGTTTAATACGCACCCGTAGCTTATTCGATGGTTGTGCCTAAGATTTTTAGGAAAAAATCGGAGTAATTAAAAGCGCGGGGAGGATTAAAAAACAATAAAGGAGATTTAACAAAAATGGCAGTTGTTTCAATGAAACAACTTCTGGAAGCAGGCGTTCACTTTGGACACCAAACCAGAAGATGGAACCCCAAAATGAAAAAGTACATCTATTCCGCGAGAAACGATATTCATATTATCGACTTGCAACAAACCGTGCAACTGGCGGAAGTAGCGTACAACTTTGTTCGCGAAATAGCGAAACAAGGAAAACCTATACTTTTCGTAGGAACGAAAAAGCAAGCTCAAGCGGCTATCCAAGCGGAAGCTGAAAGATGCGGCGAGTTTTACATTAACAACCGTTGGCTTGGCGGCACTTTGACAAACTTTAAAACAATCAAAACCCGTATCGAAAGACTTAATCACATCAATCAAATGGAAACAATGGGCGAATTCGACCTTTTGCCCAAAAAAGAAGTCGCGAAATTACGTAAAGAAAGAGATAAACTTCAAGCAAACTTAGGCGGCATTAAAGATATGAAACAAATGCCCGGTTGTATGTTTATCGTAGACACAAAGAAAGAAGCTATCGCCGTTCAGGAAGCGCACACCCTTAATATTCCTATCGTGGCTATTATGGACACAAACTGCGATCCCGACGAAGTTGACTGCGTAATCCCCGGTAACGACGACGCTATCGGCGCTGTAAAAATTATGGCTACTATTATCGCTAACGCAGTTATCGAAGCAAAAGAAGGCGTAGTGCTTTCTATCATTCCCGAAGACGAACCTGCTGAAGAAGCGGTGATGGACGAAACAGTTGAAAAAATCAACGTTCCCGTAAAAGAAGAAAAAGTTGAAAAAACAGAAGTAAAAGAATAATTAAGTTAGTTATCAAGGAGAATAAATAAATGGCAGATTTCACTAATCAAGACGTAATGAAACTTCGCGAAATAACAGGCGTTGGAATGATGGACTGCAAAAAAGCGTTAATCGAAACCAAAGGCGATATGGACGAAGCCGTAAAATATTTGAGAGAAAAAGGTATGGCGACAGCCGCTAAAAAGTCAGGCAGAATCGCAGCTGAAGGCGTTGTCGGCAGTTACATTCACATGGGCGGCAAAATCGGCGTTTTACTTGAAGTAAACTGCGAAACAGATTTCGTTGCTATGTCCGAACAATTCAATACTCTCGTTCACAATCTTTGCATGCAAATCGCAGCTGCAAAACCGTTGGTAGTATCTATCGAAGACCTTTCTAACGAAAATATCGAAATAGAAAAAGAAATTCTTTACGCTCAAGCTAGAAACGAAGGAAAACCCGATGCCGTTATTCAAAAAATGGTTGAAGGCAGAATCAAAAAATATTATACCGAAGCGTGCTTACTTGAACAACCTTACGTCAAAAACCCCGATATCACCGTTACTCAGTTTATAAACGAAACTGTTGCGGCAATCGGCGAAAAAATTTCCGTAAGACGTTTTGTTCGCTACGAAATGGGCGAAGGCTTGGAAAAGAAACAAGATAATTTTGTTGAAGAAATCCAACAGCAACTTAACGAAATTAAGAAATAAAGAAATATTTACCAAAAAGGGGACACAAACTGTCCCCGTTTTGTTATAATGAAAAGAGATTAAATTTCTCACTTTTAAAATATTATATAAGGTAAAACATTACAAAAATCTTGTTACCTAAAAAACGTCGGTTCAAAGGTTTTCTGGAGGGATTTATGAAAAAATACAAACGTATAATAATAAAAATTTCGGGAGAAGCTCTTTCGGGTAAGGGGGGCTACGGCGTCAATGAAGTTGAAACCGAAAAAATCGCTCTTCAAGTCAAAACCTTGCTCGAAAACGGTTACGAAGTCGGACTCGTTATAGGCGGAGGCAACATCTGGCGCGCAAGAACTAACGGCAGCGTAGACCGCTCGACAGCGGATTATATGGGAATGCTCGCCACGGTAATCAATTCGCTGGCAATGCAAAACTCGCTTGACAAGCTAAAAGTTCCCGTCGTCGTTATGTCGGCAATCCGAGTTGAAAAAGTAGCCGAACCGTTTGTACTTAGAAAAGCCTTGGATAGTCTTGAAAAAGGTAAAATCGTTATTTTCGCAGGAGGTACGGGCAGCCCGTACTTTACTACCGATACGGCAGGGGCGTTAAGAGCGTCGGAAATTCAAGCCGATATATATCTATGCGCAAAAAACGTCGACGGAGTTTACGACAAAGACCCGAAACTGTTTGCGGACGCATGTAAATATGAAAGTATCAGCTTTATGGAAGTTATTCAAAAGCAACTCAAAGCTATGGATATAACGGCTATGACTATGTGTATGGAAAACAAAATTCCCGTTTTGATTTTTGACTGCGCGGAGCCTGACAGTATCGTCAAAGCGGCGGAAGGCAAAAAAATCGGAACAATTATTCAATAACTCTTGAAATCTAGCTATATTTTTAGTAAAATATAATTTAGTTAAAAATCGTAGGAGATAATATTTATGAATTACGCAAATGAAAATATCGAAATTATATTTATGGATTTAGACGAACGTATAAATAAATCTATCGAATTTATGAAAAACGAGTTCAGCACAATGCGCGCTGGCAGAGCAAACCCGAAACTCATCGAAAAAATTATGGTAGATTATTACGGCGCACCCACTCCTATTAACCAAATGGCGAATATCTCAAACCCCGAAGCAAGATTATTGAATATTTCCGTTTGGGATAAATCAATGTTGGGAAAAGTAGAAAAGGCGATTCTTGCAGCAAATATCGGCGTAACCCCGCAAAACGACGGCGTATTAATCCGACTTGTTTTTCCCGAGCTTACCCAAGAACGCCGTATGGATCTAGTTAAGCAAGTCAAAAAACTTGCCGAAGACACAAAAGTTTCCATTCGTAACGTAAGACGCGAATGTATGGAAGCATTAAAAAAAGAAAAAGCTGCGAAAACCGTTTCAGAAGACTTTATTGCGGATTACGAAGCGGAAGTCGACAAAATCGTTTCAAAAAATATCGAAGCTGTCGATACTTTGGCAAAGGACAAAGAGGCCGACGTTATGTCAGTTTAATAAATGCAAAACTTAGACTTAATTGGGCTTGAATTGTCTCATGCCGAAGCCAAACTGTCCGGCGAGAAATTCAAGCTTGTTTATTATACAAGCGATAAACAAAAAATTTTCGATAAGGAGCTTGTAATAAGGGTAAAAAGAGATCCCGAAGGATTGGTATTGACGGTCGGACGGTTTTTGTTTAAGCCCGAAGAATAAAAATATGAACAATCTGCCAAAACACATAGCGTTTATTATGGACGGGAACGGTAGGTGGGCGAGCATGCGTGGTATGCCGCGCGCTTACGGACACAAAAAAGGCGTAGAGACCGTTGAGCTTGTTATTGACCATTGTCTAAAAAGGGGTATAAATTTCGTAAGCTTGTACGTTTTTTCCACAGAAAACTGGAAACGCCCCACGGAAGAAGTAAGCGGATTATTTGACTTGGCAAAAAAATATTTTGTAAAATTAACCC
>JAQUSX010000076.1 GCA_028710055.1 Clostridia bacterium
GTGCCTATGGTCTTTATCCGCGCGCCTTATATCGATGAAGTGCGCGGAGACACGAAAATATTAGCGACGGTTGACGGACATATTGTGGCGGCAAGATAACACAATCAACTGGGTACCGCTTTTCACCCCGAGTTAACGGACGACGTTTCGGTGCATAAATATTTTATCGATATGATAGCGAAAAAAGTTTAAAGAAACAAAAAAATAAAGGACGGAATTTCCGTCCTTTTTTATCATACGATATTGCCGAATTCGATGTTGTACCACATTGGAATAATAATAAAAAATTATTCCGTACAACATAATTCCTTTATTCTAATTTTTTCGGCAATCGCCAACAAAATAAATTCAACAATTATACCTACAACAACAATCATATTCGGTATATAATAAATCATCTGTATCGACATACCCGCCATAATTTCCATAAATAATTCTTGGAAATTACATAAATATAATCCCACCGAAATCAAACCAAATATTAAATAAAATATCTGATTTTTACATAATTTATTTGTTCGCCAAATATGAACAAAACAAACCATAATAATTATCAACGGCAAAACTATTAACGGCAATAATTTTAACTGATATATCGTTAGAATTTCTGCTAAACTTTCAAACGAAATATTAAATAAACTTATCAAACTTATTCCGAACCCGAACGCCAATGCGACAATGCTAATCATACCCGATTTACTGATTTTTTTCATATTTTTAAAGACTCCCCTGTTTTATTTTACATACGTCATTATTTTTATATGTATTATAGCTTGTGGCATAGCCGTTATCTATTACTTTTTCGCTCGACTCGACGCATTCCCAATTCGACAATTGGTCAAGATTTTCAAAAAACACTTCCGCACCGCCGTCAGCGTCCACCTTTGTAACCAACACTTCTTCGCAATACGGTAAAAGCGTGCGGTACATTCTGGCTCCGCCGATTACAAAAACGTCGTCATGTTTTGCTATCTCGCTAAACAAACTTTCCAACGATTTTGCTTGTATCACGCCGTCGCACAAATCATATTCGGGGCAAAGAACGATATTTGTTCTGTTGGGTAAAGGTTTTCCGTTCGGAAAAGAAGCTAGCGTATTCGCCCCCATAACCACCGTTTTACCCGTCGTTACCGCTCTAAATCTTTTCATATCAAGCGGCAACTTGAACAACAAATCGTTGTTTTTGCCGATACCCCAAAACTTGTCTACCGCTACAATAGCTTTCATATAGCCACCTCAAACTTGTCGTCTATGTCGTTATATTTGTAATCAATTAACTTAAAATCTTTTACGCTAAATTGATAAAAATCCATAACTGCGTCGTTTAAAACGAATTTCGGCGCGTCGTACGTCGGATTGTCGAGCATTTTTTTCAATGCGGGAATATGTCTGTCATAAATATGCGCGTCGGCGATAACGTGTACGAGTTCGCCTGCTTTCAGCCCCGCGCTTGCCGCAAACATATAAAGCAGCGCGGCGTATTGCACAACATTCCAGTTATTGGCTACCGCCATATCCTGCGATCGCTGATTGAGCAGTCCGTTAAGTTTGTCGCCCGTAACGTTCAAAGTGAACGAATACGCGCAAGGATACAACCGCATTTGATTTAAATCTTTATGATTATACATATTCGCCAATATTCTTCTGCTTGCGGGATTGTGTTTCAGGTCAAAGAGCATTTTATCAACTTGGTCAAACTCGCCTTCGGGATAAACGCTTTTTTGCGCTAGCTGATAGCCGTACGCTTTACCGATAGAACCGTTTTCATCCGCCCAGCTATCCCAAATTTTGCTGTTTAAATCTTTTATATTATTGGATTTTTTTTGCCATATCCAAAGCATTTCGTCTACCGCGGATTTAAAATACGTTCGTCTTATCGTAATTATCGGAAATTCTTCCGCTAAGTCGTAACGGTTTATAAGAGCGAATTTTTTTATTGTATGAGCGGGCGAACCGTCCGCCCAACGCGGTCTTACGTCAAGCCCAATATCGCTCACGCCGTTATTTAAAATGTCTTCAATATTCGCAATAAAAATTTGATCGGCTTTACTCAAAAGAAATTTTACCCCCGTATGCTTTTATATTAGTTTAACAAATAAAAATCGCCTCGTCAATACGACGAAAGAAAGCAAACGATAAAAACGAACATAAAATTTTTTATAATAATCCAAAAAACAAAAAAACGGCGAAATTATTTCGTCGTTATTTTATTTATCGTCAAAACTAATGAAACTAGCACCTGTCGATTCTTATGACAGCGTAATAAGCATTGTCCCAATCTTTAATCGCTTTAACTATTTCTTCTTTTAGCAATTTATTATCCGCCTTGCATTCAAACGGCGCGACAACATCAAAAATAAGATTGGTATGAGTTGTGCCGATTACCATTCTAAAATCGTGAATTTCAAATCTTTCGTCAATACTTTTCACGATTTCAACCGCTTTTTTGCGGGTTTTATTTACTATCGGATCGTCTATGACGATAGGGTCAAGGTGAATTACCAAGTGGAGGTCGCTTAAATCCTGCTCGATTAAGTCTATCATATCGTGACTTTCCAGTATGGGCTTGCGCGCGTCCACTTCCACGTGAGCCGAAGCGAAAATCTGCTCGGGACCGTAGTTATGCACTTCAAGGTCATGCACGCCCAAAACGCCGTCGTAAGACAAAATTTTCACGCGTATTTTTTCCGCCAGTTCTTTTGTCGCGCCTTCGCCCAATAACTTCGTCATCGTTTCTTTTAACATTTTTATTCCCGCAAAAGCGATAAGTATAGCAACGATAACAGTCATATACGCGTCCAAATCCACGCCTGTAAAATGCGAGATAACTAACGCCGCCAAAACAACGCTTGTTGCCGCAACGTCTGAAAGACTGTCCGTTGCCGTGGCTTTTAATGCGAGCGAATCTATTTTTTTGCCCAAAATTCGATTAAGTGCAAACATAAATAGTTTTACGCAGATAGAAAAAGCCAGCACGCCCACCGTCAGTAAGCTGAATTCCGTTACTGCGGGAGTTATTATTTTTTCGACCGCTGTTTTAATTAACTCCGCGGCAAAAATGAATATGATAAAAGCGACAGCCATCGCGGCTATATACTCCGCTCTTGCGTGTCCGTACGGGTGTTCTCTGTCCGCGGGGCGTGAAGCCACCTTAAACGCGACCAAAGAAACAATGTTTCCGCCAATATCGCTAAGGTTATTCAGTCCGTCGGCGATTACCGAAATCGCATTGAACAAAATTCCTACCGCGCATTTTGTAATAGATAAAACCAAATTGCAACCGATGCCAACCCACGCCGATAGCAAAAGGTAATGTTTTCGTTCTTTTTTGTGTTCCATAAGCAGATTATGTTGTATTTATTCAGTTTTGTCAACCGCAGCCGAAAAAAGTTTTTTCGCTTTTTCGATAATTTTTTCCGCGTTTTCATTCGTTTCGACAAAAAATCTCAGCTTCGGCTCAGTACCCGAAAACCTTACTACCGTTCTGGCTTGCGGAAACTCGCTGTTAAGTTTTACCGCGGCCGTGCGGGCAAAATTATTTTTAATCAGTTTTTCTTTTTGCTGCTGGGTAATTACCAAATCAATTTTACTGACGGGCACAAGCTTTAATTCTTTTGTAAACTCGGATATATAACCGGTTTTTAACACCATACTGGCGACGACGAGCGAATTTATGACCGCGTCCGACGAAGTGGCGTAATCAAAAAGCAGATAATGTCCGCTTTCTTCTCCGCCTAAGTTTATCCCTTTTTGTTTCATGAGCGCAGCGAGATTGCCGTCTCCCACGTCGGAACGGATAAGCTGCAATCCGATATCGTTAAGCGCTTTTTCCACGCCGACGTTTGTCAAAATAGTTCCCGCGACGATGCCGCGCGAAAGCGTATTTGTTTGCTCAAAATATTTTGCCAGCGCGTAAAAAACCCTATCCGCTTCCACCGCTACACCGTATTCCAGTACCGCAAGTCTGTCTGCGTCGCCGTCGTACGAAAAAGCCAAAGGCGAATCTTTCGCTTTTGCAGCCAAAAATTCGGGACAGGTCGCCCCGCAGCGCAGATTTATTTTTCCGCCTTCCAGTTTGTCGTGAAAAACGGTAGTTTTCGCGCCTGCAAGCTCAAATATTTGGGGCGCTACGATATAGCTCGCTCCGTATCCGCAGTCCAAAGCGACTTCTATTCCATTCAGCCGCGCAATCGTCTGCAATTCGTTTAAATAAATTTCCTGCGCTTTCGTCCAAACGGAGCAAGGCGGACACACGCCCGAGAAACCTCTCTGCTCGGTCATCAAACGCGATATTTCAAGCTGTTTCGCTTCCGAAAGTTTGAATCCGTATCTGTCGAAAACTTTAAGTCCGTTGTCAGTCGGCGGATTATGCGAAGCGGAAATCATAACGCCGAAATCGGCGTCTAACCGTCTTGTAAAATACGCGGTAGCGTTAGTGGGTAAAATTCCGATATTTATAGCGTTGCCGCCCGCGTCAAAAATGCCTTCCGCCAGCGCGTCTGTTAGACTCGCCCCCGAAAGACGGGTATCTCTGCCAATAACTACTGTATTGCCGCCGTCGCCAAGCGCGCCGCCGAGTTTGTACGCCACGTCTTCAGTAACGGTTTTGCCGTATTCGCCCCTGATTCCGTCCGTACCAAAAAAATTCTGCATAAAAAACCTCCCGATTTTTGCTCTTTTGTATTTTCGGAAGGTTCATTCGTATTTTTTATTAGATTTTAGGTTTTAGCTTATTAAGTTTTTTCGAAATTTTTGATTTAAAATTCACTAAAATAATTTTGTTAATCTAACTTTTTGCAAAGTAGAATCAAAAAATTATTACTTTAATTCTTTCGCTATATATTCTGCCGCGCTCTCCGCCGCCGTTGCTCCGTCGGCGCAAGCGGTAACAATCTGTTTCAGCTTTTTATTTAGCACGTCGCCCGCAGCAT
>JAQUSX010000077.1 GCA_028710055.1 Clostridia bacterium
GACTTATCGGAATGGGCAATAACCCGATGGTAGGAGCTACGGTTGCTTGCGCAGTAGCGGTTATTGAAGCGAAAAAATAAGATAACTAATTTTTTATAATAAAAAATTAAAGCGGGTTTTTACCCGCTTTATTTTTTTTCTCAATATTTTTATTTTATTTTCCGTAAGTTGTTTATCTTATTTTTAAACTTGCTTTTTAATAGTAATACCGATTAAACGCAAACCTAAGTTTCTAATTCAATAATTTTAAGACGGCGAGAAATATCAGCATTATACCCGATATTATATTAAATTCTTGCATTTTCGCGATTTTTTTTGAAAACAAAACGCCGAGACCTGAGAAAACAAAATGCGCCGCGCTCATTCCTAGGACTATCCAAACGCTGACGTATCCCAAAAAGGCGAATGAAAACGCCGCCAAAGCACCGTCAGTCGCCACGCCAACAGCCAAAGCAAAACTCAGCCAGTTTGAATTCGCGCTTTTTACGGTTATTTCGCCGTCGTCTTTTTTTAATATATTAAACGCGCCGACAAGTGCCAGGAGCGCGCAGCCTATGTATTTGATATTTGGTAAAACGCTCGCCAACAGTTTTCCCAAGCACATCGACGCAAGGCAGATAAAAAAAGTTACTATTCCCGCAAGGCACGGAAAAAACAAAGATTTATCTTTTACCGAAAATCCCGCAAAAAAACAGTCCACCGACACGGCAAGCACAGTCACGACAATATAAAAATAGTCCATAAAACATACTATGACTTCCGCTTAAGTCAGGTGAAAAATAAACGCTTTTTTAATATTTTTTCGTTTTTTCTCCATAAAGATTAATCAAAAAAAAGAAAACGGTGATTTTTCACCGTTTTTATTAAGCAAATTATTAATCGTCGTTGTTATTAAAATAATTTAGGTGTTTTTCTATATCGAACCGAGTCCAAGGCTCGATTTCGGGCGGATAGCATTGAAAAACCATTTTTTCTTTTGTAGTAGGATGATTGAACGCAAGCTCGTACGCCCATAAAGCAAGGTTGTGTCCTTTTGCCAAAATATCGCCGTGATAACGCACGTCGCCGAAAACTGGGTTATTTATACTGGAAAACTGCACGCGTATTTGATGACTTCTGCCCGTTTCCAAGCGGATTTTTGCCAATGAGATAACGCCCAAGTCCTCTATTATTTTGTATTCAAGCTCCGCGCGTTTTGCCCCTTCCGTCGCGCTCGTCGCTACGTACACGCTGTTGGTCAAAGGATTTTTTTTGAGCCAAGTAATCAGCTGACCGCGTTTTTCTTTCGGGCAGCCGTTAAGTACAGCCAGATATTTTTTTTCCGTTTCGTCGGTGATTATGGATTCGCAAAGCCTTGCCGCGCTTTTACTGTTGCGCGCAAAAACCATTACGCCGCCCGTAGGTCTGTCAAGACGATGAACAAGTCCTAGGAAAGCTTCGCCCGGCTTGTCATATTTGACTTTGATATATTCTTTTAACAAAGTGAGTAAATCCTTGTCACCCGACGAGTCCGCCTGCGTGGGCATATTTTGCGGTTTCACCACGACCAAAATTTGATTGTCCTCGTAAAGAACGGGAACGTCGTCCATTGTAAAATTTCTAGCCATTTTTATTTTCTCCTAAATATATCCCCGACGCGCCGCAAGGAAGCGTAACGTCTTTTTCATTAGTGGGCAAGCCGATTTCGTAAGCCTCGATTTTGCCTTCTCTTTTAATGGCTCTTGCCAAAATGTTTTGCAAAACCTGCGGCTGAAGCCCCGTCGTGTAGCTGTTAATAAGAACAAAAAGCGGTTTTTCGACCAAGAGTTTTTCGCACAGCTCGACAAAATCGTATAAATCGTTTTCGAGTTTCCATATTTCGCCGCTCGCTCCCCGACCGTAACTGGGCGGATCCATAATGATAGCGTCGTACTTTTTCTCTCTTTTTATTTCTCTTAAGACAAACTTTTTGCAGTCGTCCACGATAAATCTAACGTTTGCGTTATTATAACCCGAAAGGCGCAGATTTTCGCCGCAGCGTTCCACCATATTTTTTGCAGCGTCTACGTGGCATACGTTCGCGCCCGCGCTTACGCAAGCTACCGTCGCCCCGCCTGTATAGCCGAATAAATTTAATACGTTAACTGGTTTTTCGGCGGAATTTATCAAATTTATCATTTTGTCCCAGTTTGCCGCCTGCTCGGGAAAAAGTCCCGTGTGTTTAAACCCCATAGGTTTTATGATAAAACTAAGGTTCCGCCATTTTACAATCCAATCTTCGGGCAGTTTTTTGCGGTATTCCCAGTGACCGCCGCCCGTTTCTGAGCGAACGTAACGCGCGTCATAGTCGTATTCCGAAAGCGGCTTAACGGCTTTCCAAATAACTTGCGGGTCGGGACGGAGTAACGTATAATCGCCCCATTTTTCCAGCTTTTCTCCGTCACCCGTCGCCAAAACCGTGTAATCTTTCCATTCGGTGTTTACTCGTATCATTTAGCCACTTCCATACGGATAGTAACGGGATTGCCGTTTATATCCCATTGTTTTTCCTGACCTGCGGTTGAATTAAGCGTTTCCGCCAAAGTGTCGCCGCAAATATCTTTTTCGTATTTTTTTACTACCGCCAAAAATTCCGCGCTGGCAGTAATTCCAACATTGATATGGTCTGTAACGACAAAATCAAGCTCTTTACGCATAGTCTGAATTTTTGACACCAACTCGCGGATAAGTCCGAGTTCAATTAGCTCGTCAGTCAAAACGGTGTCAAGCGCAACTGTCATTCCTTTTTCGCTTGCTGCGGAAAAGCCTTCCTTGCTCTTGCTTGTGATGAGTAAATCTTCCGACGTAAACTCGACTTTTTCGCCGTTTATTTCCACCGTGTGCGAATTGTCGTCCGAAACGCCGTTGATTACGGCGAGAGCGTCGCATTCCGCCAAATATTTTCTTATATCGTTAATGAGTTTTCCGTATTTCGGTCCAAGGGTTTTTAACTGCGGTTTCAGTTCGTACGAAACGTATTCCTGCGCAGATGTGCCCGTTTTCATTTCTCTTACGTTAAGTTCTTCCAACGCGATTTCATGCAAACTGTCGGGCAAAACGAATTCTTTTGCCACTACGTACATAGCCGAAAGCGGTTGACGGTTTTTGATATTCGCTTGGTTTCGGCAGTTTCTGCCCAGAGCCACGATTTGCATTACCTTTTCCATACCCTTTTCAAGTTCGGTATCGATATAACTAAGGTCAAATGTCGGGTAATCGCATAAATGCACCGAAATAGGAGCGTCAGCGTAAAAAGGTCTAACCAGATTTTGATATATCTGCTCTGTGATAAAAGGAACGTAAGGAGCGGCGAGTTTTGCCAGCGTTACTAGGCAGGTATGCAAAGTAACGTAAGCCGCCTGCTTGTCTTCCGTCCAGTCTTTTCCCCAATATCTTTCACGGCAGCGGCGAACGTACCAGTTGGAAAGTTCGTCGGTGAACGATTCTATCTCGCGCGCGGTTTCAGTTATTTCGTATTCGTTAAGTCCTTCGTCCACAAACTTCACAAGCGAATTGAGTTTTGACAAAACCCATTTGTCCATCATCGTGAGTTTGCAGTCTTTCAACGTATATTTTGACGGATCGAATTTGTCTATTTCCGCGTAAAGCACAAAGAAAGCATAGGTATTCCAAAGCGTGCCGAGGAATTTTCTCTGCGCTTCGGATATCGCTTCGTCATAAAAACGGCTGGGCAGCCACGGTTGAGAATTGGTGTAAAAATACCAGCGTACCGCATCCGCGCCTTGTTTATCGAGCGGAACGGACGGTTTGATGCCGTTGCCTTTGTGTTTGCTCATTTTAACGCCGTCTTTGTCGCCGACAAGTCCCAACACAATACAGTTTTTAAAGCTGGGCTGATTGAATAATAGCGTGGAAATCGCCGACAAAGTATAAAACCAGCCGCGCGTTTGGTCTACCGCTTCGCTGATAAAGTCCGCGGGAAAATTTTTCTCAAACAATTCTTTGTTTTCAAAAGGATAATGGTGTTGAGCGTACGGCATCGAGCCGCTGTCAAACCAGCAGTCCATTACTTCGGGCGTGCGGCGCATCGTTTTGCCGCATACGGGGCAAGGGAAAGTAACTTCGTCTATATAAGGACGGTGCAACTCTATATTGGGTTTACAGCCCGAAAGTTTTACGAGTTCTTCACGGCTGCCTACAGAGTGAATATGTCCGCATTCGCATTTCCAAAACGGAAGCGGAGTACCCCAGTAGCGTTCGCGTGAGAAGCCCCAATCGATTACGTTCTCTAAAAAGTTTCCCATTCTGCCGCTGCCAATGGTCGGCGGAATCCAGTTTATTTTTTTGTTGTTTTCAATTAACTGGTCTTTGACTTCCGTCATCTTTATAAACCAGGATTTTCTTGCGTAATAAAGCAGCGGAGTATCGCAGCGCCAGCAGAAAGGATAGCTGTGCTCGAGCATCAGTTCGGAAAACAGCAGTCCGCGGGTTTTTAGGTCGGCTATTATCGCCTTGTCGGCGTCTTTGCAAAACATACCCGTATAAGGAGCGGCTTCGGGTTTGAAACGACCGCGGTCGTCCACCATTTGAGCAAAAGACAAACCGTATTTTTTGCCGACTTTGCTGTCGTCCTCACCAAAAGCGGGAGCAATATGAACGATACCCGTGCCGTCGGTCAAAGTGACGTAATCGGCGTTTGTAACAAAATAACTGTTTTTTTCGTGCTGAAAATCAAATAAAGGCTTATAAGGCGTTTTTTCGTATGCTTTGCCTTTTTTGATGTCGATTATCTCATATTCTTCAAAATGTTTTTCGACTAGGTCTTTCGCCAAAATATAATAACTGTCGCCAGAGCGGATTTTCGCGTAATCGTATTCGGCGTTCATACAAAGTCCCGTATTGCTTGGCAAGGTCCAAGGCGTGGTCGTCCAAGCCAAAAAGTAAGT
>JAQUSX010000078.1:0-2385 GCA_028710055.1 Clostridia bacterium
CTTCTGGGCGTCGTGCCTTGTCCGCACATTTGTCCCATAGTGTCGCCTTTGCGACGAATCATTTCTTTCATTTTTTCTTCTGCTTCACCTTTTGCGCAGTCTCTCAAATCGGTGTCGGCAATGTATTTAAGCTTCAATTCGTTAGGACTGCCGATAAGGCTTTTGCTGTGAGCGGGGGAAACAACGGGATCTGCAAGTTCCCAGATTCCGCCGACGGGATCTTTGAACGCGCCGTCGCCGTAAACCATAACTTGAAGGCGTGTGCCAGTTTTTTCAAGAAGTGATTTTTCAAGTTTTTCAACAAAACTTTCAGCGTCGCGCGGGAAAAGTTTTACGCTGGTTTCGGTAGCAAGGTTGCTGCCAAGAACGCCGTATTTTTCATTGTAACCGCTTCCGTCAACAGACGAAGTCATTAATTCGTCAAGAGCAAGCACTTTTTGCGCTCCCGCTCTAATAAGTTGAGCTTTTGTGCGAGCGCGTTTGTGAATATCGCACACGATGACGGTTTTTGTGTAGTTGAGAATGTAATCGGGACGGTTGGAGATAACGATTTCGCAGTTGGGGCAAATTGACTTATAAAAATCAATATAGTTTACCTGTGTAAACGGGTGCAGGGGTTTACCAAATTTCGCTACGAATTCGCTTTCTGTAAAGCTGTCGCGATAAGGGTCTACGTTAGCGTTGTCTACCGCGGAAATGTCGATAAGCGGATTGCCCACTTCGTCGCCGGGGTAAGAAAGCTGAATGATGACCTTTTTGCAGCCGCGGGAAATACCTTGCAAGAGCATAGAAAAACGGTTGCGCGATAGTATCGGGAAAAGTACTCCGACAGTATCGCCACCCGTTTTGTTTTTGACGTCTTTTGCAATTTGTTCTGTGGTTGCATAGTTGCCTTGACAACGAGCCACCACGGCTTCCGTGACCGCGATAACGTCTTTTTCGCAAAAACCGAGTTTCATTTCTTCGGCTGCTTTTACAACGCTATCAGTTACGATTGTTACCAAATCATCGCCTTTGCGAATGATAGGGGCGCGAACGCCGATGGAGATTGTTCCGACATTTTTCATTATATTTTTCTCCTTTACGAAGTTTTTTCAAATGAAATTCTAGTAATCATAACCTAAGGTAAAAAAGAAACAATGGAATAATAATAAAGTAAAACCCGACTTATGTCAAACACTTTGCGCTAAAAAATTTAATAAAAAAAGACGGTCGACTTTTAATATCGACCGTCGATTTTTTTCATATCCCAGACTTTTTAAGTAAAAGGAGGAGTTCTTTTGTAAGGGGAGATGAAAATTAAGCTACTTTACTAGCTCTCTCTGGGATGGCAGCCAAGTGAAACCGTTCCCGTGCAGTAAAGCAGACCAAGCCACAGAAGCAGACAGCAAGGATTAATTGTCAGACAGAAAGGTCTCCATTTTCCGCCGCCGCCGCAGCAGCAACAGAAAATCAGAATCAATATGATCCAAGTACAATTACCAAGTCCGCAAAAGCCGCCGCCGCCGTGTTCGGGATTAGGTCCAAAAAGTCCGTTGAACATAACGCGTACCTCCGATGTAAATTCATACATTCCGTAATTAAAAGAATGTATATTTTACCCTATGACAGCCAAAAAAAATGTGTTACTTTACGCTCGTTTAATTGTGCGTATCAGACTGTTATTTATTTAATAAAAATGCGTTTGTTTTTTTGTTTTGGGCGGTTTTGCGTTGTAAAACAAGAGCCTGTGTGATATAATATTTTCGAAGCGTATTTTACATAAACGCTATCTTAATTTTTCGTTTTAATGCTAAAACGAACGGTATTCGTTTTTACGAAACCGTAGCGGAGAACAATGATTGACACTTCAAAAAAAACGTATCGTATCAGCCTGTACGGAATTATGTTCGCGACAATAGCGGTCGCTATGGCGATTGACAAGGTTGTGAGTATGTCGTTTTTGCCCATTTCTACGGCGGTGTGCGTCTTGCTAGTTACTTTTTCATTCTGCCTTATACAAAACGACATTTTAACCGCGTTTTTGGCGGGAACTTTTTTTGGATTGGCTAGCCTTATAAAGGCGTTTATTTTTGGTGAAATTATGTATATAGCCGAAGCTGTCGGCGGCGGAAATCCAATCGTTTTGATTTACGCGATTTTGATATACTTAATACCTAGATTGTTCGTCGGTCCCGTTACTTTTGGCGTATACAGACTGATGAAAAAAGTTTTTGCAAAAATGGAAAAAATCCGTTTGAGAGAAACTTTGGCTCTTTCGATAGCTATATTTATGGGGCTTATCGCGAATACGGTATTATTCTTATTAGCTCTAAATATTACTAAGACGATATTATACGTTGAACACAGCACGCTTTTTGGTATTATCAAGGTAGTTATTTTTAC
>JAQUSX010000078.1:2485-4878 GCA_028710055.1 Clostridia bacterium
AAAATCAAAGGAGAAAAAATGTTACTGGCCATTGATATAGGCAATACTAATATAAAACTGGGATTGTTCAAAAATAACGTATTAACGCACAGCTGGAAAATGAGTACCGACGTCAAGCGTACAGCCGACGAAGTTGGGGCTGTTATGAAGCAGCTTTTCACCGCGCAAAATATTGACGAGTCGCTTATTAACGCCGCAATTATCAGCAGCGTTATTCCGCAGCTTAATTACACAATAGAACACGCATTACAATATTATTTTCACCTAAATTCGCTATTTGTAGAAGCGGGAGTAAAAACGGGACTTCATATCAAATATGAAAACCCAAAAGAACTCGGCGCGGACAGAATAGTAAATTGCGTTGCGGCGATAAAAAAATACGGCGCGCCGTTTATTTTGACGGATTTCGGTACTGCGACCACTTTTTCCGTCGTTAACGGTAAAAACGAGTTTATAGGCGGAGCTATATCGATAGGTATGAAAACGGCGGTGGAAGCTTTGGCTCGAAACACAGCACAGCTTCCCCGAGTGGAACTTATAAAAGCGGAAAAAGCTATAGGTAACAGCACGATAAAAGGCATACAATCAGGCGTTATTTTTTCCAACATCGGCGCGACAAAATATATTATAGAAAAAATAAAAAAAGAAATGAACGAACCTAATGTAAAAGTTATTGCCACAGGCGGACTTAGCGAGCTTATCACAGACCAAGAGCCGCTGTTCGATATCATTGACAGAGGTCTTTCGTTGGAAGGGCTTAACATTATTTACAATTTGAATAAATAAATGGATTTTAAATTAGTATCAAAATACCAACCTTGCGGTGACCAGCCGCAAGCCATTGACAAACTTGTCGCGGGACTTAACGACGGTTTGCGTGAACAAGTCTTGCGCGGCGTAACGGGCAGCGGCAAGACTTTTACAATGGCTAATATCATTGCCCGCACCAACCGCCCCGCTTTGGTTATTTGTCACAACAAAACTTTGGCGGCGCAGTTGTGCAACGAATTTAGAGAATTCTTCCCTTCTAACAGGGTGGAATTCTTTGTTTCGTATTATGACTACTATATGCCCGAAAGCTACATTCCATCGCGCGACTTGTATATTGAAAAAGAATTGGAAATAAATCAGGAAATTGACAAGTTGCGCCACTCCGCCACTTGTTCGCTATTCGAGCGCAAGGACACGATTGTCGTCGCTTCGGTATCGTGCATTTACGGCTTGGGCGGACCAGATGATTATTACAAAAACAGCGTCAGTCTGCGTCCAAACGATGAAATTAGCCGTGGAGAAGTCATAAAAAGACTTGTCAAAATTCAGTACCAGCGCAGTGATATGGATTTTGCGCGCGGCACGTTCCGCGTAAGGGGCGACATAGTGGAAGTTTTCCCCGCAAACAGCAGCGACGTAGGCATAAGAATAGAATTTTTTGGCGACACGGTTGAGCGTATCTGTGAAATCGGCGCGGTTGACGGAAACGTAAAATCCGTCTTGTTACACACGATTATTTTCCCCGCGTCACATTACGTAATTAACGGCATCTCGGTAGACCAAGCTTTGGGTAAAATTCAAAAAGATATGGAAGACGAAGTAAAGGCTTTTGAAGAGCAGGGAAAAATCATAGAAGCGTACAGATTGCGCCAGCGTGTCAGTTACGACGTAGAAATGATACGCGAATTAGGTTACTGCTCGGGTATTGAAAATTATTCCAGATATTTTGACGGCAGAAAACCCGGCGATTCGCCTTATACTTTGCTCGATTATTTCCCCGAAGACTTTTTGACTTTTGTGGACGAAAGCCATATGACGCTGCCCCAGGTCAGAGGTATGTATCGCGGCGACAGAGCAAGAAAAGATAATCTAGTGGAATTCGGTTTTCGCTTAAAGAGCGCGTACGACAATCGCCCGCTCAGGTTTGAAGAGTTTGACGCGCGTTTGGGACAGTTGATTTGTTTTTCCGCCACGCCCGCTGAATACGAAATGTCTAAGGCGGGGCAGATTGTGGAGCAGATTATTCGCCCGACGGGACTTGTCGACCCAGAGATTATAGTAAGACCCACGGCGGGGCAAATAGACGACCTGATTAACGAAATAACCGCCGTTACGCAAAATAAAGGCAGAACGCTCGTGACAACGCTTACTAAGCGTATGGCGGAAGCGTTGACGAAATATCTTGCCGAGAGAAATATAAAAGTCAGATATATGCATAGCGACATAGATACGCTGGAGCGTATAGACATAATATCGGGATTGAAGAAAGGCAGTTTTGACGTACTGGTGGGTATTAACCTTTTGCGTGAAGGTCTTGACTTGCCGCAAGTCCAGCTAGTGGCTATTTTGGACGCTGATAAAGAAGGATTTTTGCGTTCGGAAAGCGCGCTCATTCAGACCGT
>JAQUSX010000079.1 GCA_028710055.1 Clostridia bacterium
AAATATGAATACTCTTAAAGTCGCCCCCGCCTTGGTCGTGCCAGCC
This sequence comes from Clostridia bacterium, assembly GCA_028710055.1. GTDB lineage: Bacteria > Bacillota > Clostridia > Christensenellales > CAG-314 > JAQUSX01. The sequence goes on from JAQUSX010000079.1 coordinate 47, forward strand.
GCTCGCGTGGTCTACCAAGCGTTGTTTGTCGTGGTTTTTAGTCCATCTTGCAATACGGCATGCGTCAAACTGTCCCCAGCCTTCGTTAAACGGCGTCCAAATAGCTAGCGAAACAACGTTTCTTAATAAATTCAGCATTCTGTGATATTCCGCCAAATACAGCTTTCTTGATTTTGCGCTGCGTCTGCCAAAAAGACAATATCTTTGATCGCTCAGATTTCCGCCCAAAAAAGGTATTATCTGCGTTATGAAAGAATTATATTTCACGCCGCCGCTTGGCATATCCTGTATGACGAGCATACCCAGTCTGTCGCAATGGTAGTACCACCTTAACGGCTCTATTTTTATATGTTTTCTTAACGTGTTGAATCCCAATTCTTTCGTCTTTTGAATATCGTAAATAAGCGCTTCGTCCGACGGCGCGGTATACATCCCGTCAGACCAATAACCTTGGTCGAGTAAACCGTTAATAAAATACGGTTTATTGTTTAGCATAAAACATTTTTTGCCGTTATGTTCGCCTATGCTAAACTTTCGCATACCGAAATAACTTTCAATCTTGTCTGTCTCGGAATCTATAAAAACCTTATAAATATACGGGGCTTCGGGGGACCATTCCGTAAATTCGGGCAAATTTACCGTTTCCGTGTCGCCACACGCGCCGCTGGCGATTTTTTTGTTTTCCGCGTCAAAAATGCTGTATCTTAGGTTTTTTAATACGCCGACTTTTTCCACGGCAAAAGTAACCGTTCCGTCGTCAAAATCGGGAATAATTTTAAGATCTTTTATATACTGAGACGGCACGCTTTCCAACCATACCGTTTGCCAAATGCCGCTTTGCGGGGTGTACCATATGCCTCCGCGGCGACTGTTTTGTTTGCCGCGGGTGTAATAAGACCTGTCCGTATAGTCTTTTACTATAACGTCTAAATAGTTTTTGCCGTACCTTAGCTTACCCGTAAGCTCTACCGTAAAAGGATAGTATCCGCCGCTATTGGAGCCTACTTTTTCGCCGTTTAGATACACTCCGCAAAACATATCCACCGCGCCGAAATTCAGTAAAACTCTTCCTTTGTTAAATTTTTCGGGCAGCGTGAAAATTTTGCGGTAATGCAAATATTCGTCGGCTTTAATTTTTTTATTTATTTTTGACAGCGGACTTTCGGGACTGAACGGCACGAGAATTTTGCTGTCATATCTATCGGGTAATTTTTTTGATTTTGTAATCGCAAAATCCCATTCGCCGTTAAGACACAAATAACTGTCTCTCGTTAATTGCGGACGGGGATATTCGGTCAGCAGGTTAGATTCATCAAGCTTTTCGCCCCATACCGTCGATAGATTTTGAAATCTCATAATTCCGCTCCTTTTTTTTGTTTATTATACCATACCGCGCCTTTATCACACAATGTTTTGCCGCATAAATTAAAGGCGGCTTTTTTAGCCGTCTTCATTTTCGTTTGTGGTGAGTTCGTTATTTTCCTGATTTTCTTTGTCGCTTTCGATTTCCTTACCGCCGCTTGGCTCCTCCCACGGTCCGTCTTTTTCTTTCATAACTTCTTTTATTACTTCAAGTTTTTCGCTGTCGCTTTTTTTATCTGTGTCGTTATCGTTTTCATTTTTTTCATCGTAGATCGGCTCTATGGCGTCGTGAATATATTGTTTGGAACAGCCGCGTTTTTCTTTCAAATTTTTCGCTTGGGACTGCGCTTTTTTCAAATCCGCAACGTATTTCGTCTTTAAATTTTTGACGATAAAATCGATCGAATTAAACCGTACTCCAAGTCCATTATAAAAACTATCGGCGATCATACATCTAAGAGTGTCGACGCTTTCTTCCACGTCGTTTCCTGTAATACCTACCGTCACACGCAGATTAAATCCATATTTATCGTCTTGGTGAATATGAATTTTTTTCACATAAATGCCCTTGATTTTTCTGCCTTCGGCAATAACCAGCCGCTTTATAACTTTTGTCGTCGTCATCGTTTTTGATTCCGCGTCTGAAAAAAGAAGCAGCCTTTTTAGCGTGCCGCTGCTTGTGAAAGTGGCGACGAGTATATATACGCTTAAAAGCGCAAATAAAACGGTCAGTATTCCAAGCAGTATTTTTACAAGACTGTTGTCAAAAAGTCCCGCTTCCAAAACTCCCAAAGGAATAAAAATTACAAACAGCACAAAAATCGCGCCGATACTTATTTGAGCGACTATCGCTATTTTTTCAAAACTTCTTCGCATAAATTTATTATCGGTAATTTACGCAAAAAAAATTCCGCGAAAACTCGCGGAATTTTATTTTAATTTTATACGGGTAAGACTGTGTTAGCGTTGTCATTGTCTTCTTTTTCTTTTTTGCTCTTTTTTTCGAACTCTTCTTCTTTTTTGTTTATATACTCGATAATTTTTTCATAGCTTTCGCCGTTTACTATCATATCAACTTCTTCGTGATATATCGTTTCTTTTTCCAAAAGAATTCTTGCCATCGTTTGAAGAGCGTCCATTTTTTCGGTCAAAATCTTCGTTGCGAGTTTGTGGCAATCATCGATAATTTTGCGTTTTTCTTCGTCTATTATCGCTGACATTTCTTCGGAATAAGAATGCTGCGTTTGATAGTTTTTACCTACGAAAATCTCGCCTTCACTTCCGTAAAACAGCGGTCCAAGTCTCTCGCTCATACCCCACTCGGTAACCATTTGGTGCGCCAGTTTTGTAACGTGCTTTATATCGGATGAAGCGCCGCTGCTTATGTTTTTACTGGTAAGCTCTTCCGCCACTCTTCCGCCTAATGACATAGTGATAGTATCGAGAAGTTTTGCTCTTGTAATCTGACTGTTGTCGTTGTCGGGGCGGGTAAGAGTGTAACCTGCCGCTTGACCGCGGGGGATAATAGTAACCTCTTGGACGGAATCGCAGTATTTAAGCGTTTCAGCCAATATCGCGTGTCCTGCCTCGTGATAAGCGGTAATCCGTTTATCGGGTTCTGTCACAAGCCTGGATTTTTTGCTTGGTCCCATTATAATTTTGTTTATGCCTTCCGTTATGTCGTTCATAGTAATAAAATTACGACGAGCACGCGTTGCCAGTATTGCCGCTTCGTTCAACAGGTTTTCTAAATCCGCTCCGGAAAATCCCGCAGTTATACGCGCGATTGTTTTGAAATCCGTTCCCGGTCCAAGGTGTTTGTTACGGGCGTGAACTTTCAATATCGCCTCGCGTCCTCTTACGTCGGGCATATTAACGTATATTTGTCTGTCGAATCTGCCCGGTCTAATCAAAGCCGGATCAAGGACGTCCGAACGGTTTGTCGCCGCCATTATGATTATGCCTGTATTGGTTTCAAAGCCGTCCATCTCAACGAGCAACTGGTTAAGAGTTTGTTCTCTTTCGTCGTTACCGCCGCCTAAGCCCGCGCCTCTTTGACGACCGACCGCGTCGATTTCGTCAATAAACACGATACAAGGCGTGTTGCGTTTCGCCGTTTCAAACATGTCTCTTACTCTGCTTGCGCCGACGCCTACGTACATTTCTACAAAATCGCTGCCTGTGATAGAGAAGAACGGTACTCCCGCTTCTCCGGCAACCGCCTTCGCGAACAACGTTTTACCTGTTCCCGGAGGTCCTACCAAAAGTATACCGTGAGGAATACGCGCTCCCATTTCGGTATAGCGTTTCGGGTTTCTGAGAAAGTCGATAATCTCGACCAGCTCTTCTTTTTCTTCTTCCGCGCCAGCTACGTCGGCAAAACGCACTTTTACGTTTTGAATAACGCGCGCCTTGCTTTTGCCGAACATCATATTTTGATTATTTTGTTTGCCTATATATTTAAATAGGAAAAACAATAATGCGACAATGGCGACAACCGTCAGCCCGGGTATAATTAATTCTTTCCAAGAACCCGCGTCCAAATCAGAATAAGTAATGTCGACGCTCAAATCAAGACGGTTCATAATATCAGCTACGTCTGTCTGGAATTGAAGTCTGCTTGGAGCTATTGCCGTAATGTCGTAATATACCGCCGTATTTATCGGCGCGTTTTGTAATATGTTTGTCTGATAATTTTCACTGTCTTTTCTTACCGCTTTTATAAGACACGAACCTTCGTAATATACCGAATAAAGTTTATCTTCCTGCAACTCGTCCAAAAAATCATAGTAAGTAATAACTTCTCTTTGGGTATTTCCGAACACTTGCCACAAAACCACTATCGCTATTATCAGCGTAGCGATTGTAAAAATCGTGCCTAACAAGTTTCTTTTTTTGTTTTCCAATTATGTCTCCTCTGCCGAACCATGGCTCTATTTTTTAAAGTTTTTAATAAACTGTTTTTGTTTGTTATGGTGTTCAGTTTATCATAATAAATTCTTAGTGTCAATGCGTTTGAATTTTACTTCGGCAAAGTTTCACAAAACTTTCATTCAGTCAAAATAGGATTTTCAACCTATTACGCCGTTATCGCTTCGGCAATAATTTTCGACATATGCTCAAGCAATTTTTCACGGTCATATGATGTGACGTAAAAATCTTTTAATCCTTTTATTCCGATAATTCCAAGAATAGAGTAATCGCCGATATTGGGTAAATTTTTATTTGTAGCTGCGCCTGGAGTAGTGCCGCCTTCCAATATTTGAACAGAGCCGATTTCGGTTGTTTCACCAACAGCGGCATCGATAACGACGACTTTTTTGTCGGGGTGCAAAAGCTTTATTACTCTATACGCTTTTAATAGATTGAGAGCGTTTATGTTGTTGCCCATATAGCCGTACACAAAAATCGC
>JAQUSX010000080.1 GCA_028710055.1 Clostridia bacterium
CTTGATTGTTTGCGTTGTATGTATACTCGGTAACCGTTGAACCGACGGTTTCGCTAGTCAGATTGCCGACGGTGTCATAAGCGTAAGTTGTTGTCACGCCTTTGCGGTCGGTCTTTGACGTGAGACGGTTTAAAATATCGTAAACGTAAGTCTCGTACAAATCGCTTTGGTCTGTGAACCTTGTCACATTGCCGTACAAGTCGTATACGTATGAATAGTGCCGAATACTCTTGTAAGGGTATCGGGCAAAAATATTTTTCCGTTATTTCTTTCTAATAGTGGTTGTAAATTTTCAAATAATGGAATGAATCTATCTGATTTTCGGTTTTCGTTCCTTTTATATGATGAGTTTATTCTAAAATTTATGTCGTTAGCTTCCAGTCCGAATTAACATTCAATTTTCAAAGGTGCAGCTCTTCGTAAGCTTCTTAGGAGATTTGATTTAAAAAAGCTCGTATTTTAAAAAATTTCTATTAACGGAAGTTTTGCAAATTAAAAACTTTTTTGGCGAAAAAGTAAAACCGACCTTTTCAAAAGAAAAAGGTCGGTATAAGCAAAGAACAAGGTTACTTTTTATTCGGTCGTATTTCCGTTTCGCCGCCTGAGATAAGCAGAGGGGATATAGACGTTTTTACGCCTTTTTCCGCGGAAAGCGTAGCTGCGGTAGTTACGCAAGTAATATTTATGACGGGCATAAAGACGGGGTTTAGTCCCGTGACGTCGTCAGCCATTATGAGCAAACCGTATTCATTTTTGTAAACAATGCCCGTTTCGCTTATTAACGCCCCTGCATAAACCGTAGCGGGTGTCGAGAGCGGGAAGTAATCGTGCCAAGAAGTGATTAAGTTCTTGTCGCAGCCCGCATAAAAATTTGGTACAGGTAGATAGGTTATCGTCGGGTCGTATACGGTGCCGTCGGGTAAAGCGATAGCAGTTATTTGATTAAGCGGAACTATTCCGTTGGAACCTTCATCCGTCAACACGGCAAGTGTGCCGTAAGTCGCGTCGGGCGACGCGTAAAGCTCGACAGGGATTCCGTTGATGCCCGCAACGTTGAATCCCGTCGTGTAGATTGTCATAACCGTTGCAGGATACAAAGTCATAAGCTGGGTGATGAGATTTGCCAGTTGCTCATAGCTGAAACATATCGCGCTGTCGTAGACAGGAGGTACGGTATACGTTAGGTTCAACGTCGGGAAATACGGCGCATAACCGATGTTGTCCGTTGTAAATACGACAACGGTAGTTCCGTCAGAGTTGGTTAACGCAATACCGTCGTTAACGATAGAACCGTCCAGCCAGCCGTTTATAAGTGGCGTTACGTCGATTTGCACAATCGCGTACAAATCGGAGTCGGTTATATTGATACCCGAAGCGGTCGGAGTAAACGAGGGCATAGTATTGTAAGTGACAGTCGAAGCGTCAAAAGCACTCGTTACCTGATTGACGATTATCGGGCTTGGCGCGACTCCCGTTTTTGTGATAACCGCAAGGTTAAGGGTTGCGCTGTCGACGTGTGTCACAGGCAGCGTGGGAAGTATTATATTCATTAAAGTAATGCAGTTTAGATACGACGCGTCTGTTCCCGCGTACATTGTGGGATAAAATGATAAGTTGCTAGTCGCAAGCGCGGATGACACAAAGGTCGTGTCAGGGATATTTACCGTGATATTTGACATTGATTTTCTCCTCTATTATAAGTTTGCAGACGTAATTTTTCATGTAATCTGCCCTATTTTTATAGTATGATATTCCTCGTGTGCGGTGTGTTTTGTTCCGCTTTGTGTGATGTCTTTGAGAAAACTTTTTTAATAAAAAGGGATTGGTTAAGTGGATTTCGCAGCTTTTAAATCGCATATCGCTTCATTTTATTCAAGAGTATTCAAGTCGTTTTATGGATTTTTTCTTTTAGTAGCAAAAAATTAAAGATCTATCGAATACCAACGTGCAAAAATTTTTTTCATAAAAACTCTTGACAAATATTAAACTACTATATATAATGCAATAGTAAGCAACATTCGCTACTGATAATTAAGGGAGAAAATTTGATATGAACGCACAATATAAGAAAGGCGTACTGGAACTCTGCGTGCTTTCGCTGTTGAAAAAACACGATTGCTACGGATATGAAATTTCGGAACATTTGTCAAATCTTATCGACATAGCTGACGGAACGGTTTACCCGATTTTGCGAAAGCTAAAAAGCGAAGGTCAAGTCTCGGTATATTTGCAGGAGGAAAGCGGAGGACCGCCGCGAAAGTATTATTCGCTCACAAAACTCGGACGCGATACTTACGAAAAAGAAAGGGAGGAGTATAAAAACTTTGCCCATGCTATCGAATCTATATTGGAGGAAAATGAAAATGAATAAAAACGAATTTTTGACACGTCTTAACGCCGAGTTGAAAAAGAACAACGTCGCCGACGCTGAAGACATTGTAAACGAATACGAACAGCATTTTGCCTTTAAGACAGCCGACGGATTTACCGAAGAGGAAATAGCGGTAAAACTTGGCGACCCGTTGGCGCTGGCTTCGCAGTTCGGCGGAAATGAAAGTAAAAAGAAAAACATCGGAAGAAAATTTATAACCGTAACGGGGCTTGTTTTTGTCGATATAATAGGCGTAATTTTTCTAATTACGTTAATCGCTTGGGAAGCGATAATGGCTGTATTTTCTTTGGTCAGCGGTACGATAGGCGTTTGTCTTATCGGCGGTCTGAATATATATTCTTTGATACCGCAGATGCCTTATTACTGCGCGGCTATATTCAGCGTATCTTTCTTTGCTCTCGCTGTGCTTGCGGCTGTAGGCTCTATTTATTTCGCGGCTTTCGTTCGCCAACTCGTTCGCTTTTACAAGCGTTTTCATCACAACTCGATTGCTGCCGCCGACGGTGACGCTCAACTTCCGTCGATATCTATAAACCCTCAGTTGTCGGCAAAATTCAATAGACGTTTACGCACAACCGCTCTGTTTTCGCTCGCCGTTTTTTCCGCGTTTTTCGTTTTGGGAATTGCGGTCGCGATGATTTCTTCAAACGCGCTTGAATTTTGGCATCAATGGGGCTGGTTTAATTATTCGGGCAACAATTAAAGATTTCCGAATATTAACGTAATTATTTAAGGAGCTTTATATGAAAACAATCGTTATCACCGGCGCTACTTCGGGTATCGGTTTGGAGACGGCGCGCGTTTTTACCGACCTTGGCTATCTCGTTATCGGCATAGGGCACAGCGAAAAAAACTGCGAAATCGCTAGGAATGATATACTTACGGCAAATCACGACGCGAAAATTACCTTTTATTATGCTGACTTAATGCAACGCCAAGAAACGCTTAGAATCGCCGAAGAAATAAAAACATATTTTGAAAAAAATCAAAGCGACGAGCTTTGCGCGCTTATCAACAATGCGGGATGTGTGCGCAGTTGGTACATGACAACGGAGGAAGGATACGAACAGCAGTTCGCGCTTAACCACCTCGCTGGATTTTTGCTGACACACGAGTTGCTTACTCTATTAAAAAAATGGAAAGGCAAAATTTTGTTTACGGGCAGCGAATCTCACAAAGGCATAAAAATACGCTGGGACGACGTAATGTTCAGACGCGGTTACAATCCGTTGACGGCGTATAAACAATCGAAATTATGCAATATACTTTTTGCCAAAGGTCTCAATGACCGCTATAATTCGTACGGAGTGCAAGCTTACGTCGTTGATCCGGGACTTGTGAACACCGATATAGGAAACAAAAAAACGGGCGGAATAGTTAACCTTGTTTGGACTCTTCGCAAAAGATACGGCGTTTCTCCCGCCGTGCCCGCAAAAACTTACGCTTTTTTATGCGAGCAAACGATAATGCCAAACGAGCTTTATTACCGCGACTGCGCGGCTGCTAGTTACAGCAAAGAGGTGACCACGGAAAACGCTGACAGTCTCTTTGCCCTGAGTGAAAGGCTTTGCGAAATTAGTTATTACAAGCGGAAGGAGGATTAAGATGAACGTATTTATTACGGGAGCCGCGGGCGGTCTGGGAAGGGCGCTTGCAGTGGAATGCGGATATCGCGGGTACAATCTTTTTTTAACTGACGTGAACGAGGAAGGATTAAGCCGCATCAAAAAAGGGCTAGAATCACAGTTTGGAGTAACAGTTACAGCAAAAGCTTGCGACCTGACGGACGCTAAAAGCGTTGACAAAATGTTGGAAACTCTCGACAAATACAAAATAAGTTTTGATATGCTGCTTAACGTTGCGGGTTTGGATTACGAAGGCGGATTTACAAAACGCGAGCGGGAAGATTTGGTAAAAATAGTATCGGTTAACGATGCCGCTACGATTAGGATAACCCACGCGATTTTAAAACGCCGCCGCCAAAACAGGCAGTTTACCGTCGTTTTCGTTTCCAGTTTGGCTTCAATGTTCCCCATGCCGCTTAAAGCCGCGTACGCTGCTTCAAAAAGATTTTTACTTGATTTTTCCTTAGCATTACGGCAGGAACTGAAAGATACAAACGCGAACGTTCTAGCGCTCTGTCCGGGGGGAATGGTAACGAACCAAGGCGCGTTGGATGGAATTGCAGCGCAGGGTTTTTGGGGAAACGCGACTACGAATCCGCTTGAAACCGTTGCGCGCAAAACTATTGACCGTGCGCTAGAAGGCAAAGAAATTTATGTGCCGGGAAACTTAAACCGCACCCTTGCATTCTTAGGCAAAATCATTCCGCGCTCTTGGGTTGCTGCAGCCGTTTATCACAGATGGAATCAGGCTCAAAATAAATGGCTGAATTCTATGATT
>JAQUSX010000081.1 GCA_028710055.1 Clostridia bacterium
ATGCTCGCTGCCCGTTACTATCGTTTGAACGGCGAAAGAAACGCTTGTGTCCAAAGGAGTAACTTTTGTGTAAAAGTCTTTTGCAGAACCCTTGCAGCACGTTACCAAAGAACTGTCACGATAAGCGTCAGACTGCAAAAAATAAGACAAACATTGCGATAACGACTCTTCTTTATACAAACTTTCTCCAAGAATAATTACTCCGCATTGTCCCAGCGAAGGGAGTTTCCCGGTCTTTGCGTAAACGTCGTAAACGGCGAGAGATATGGTTTTGCCTTTACCCGTGACGAGTTTTGTAAAACCGCCGCCGCTCCCTCCTTCGCTGCTTTGAGAGGAAGATTGTGACGACGAAATAACTTCGCAGATAATATTGAATTCATCGTTTTCATAGTCAATGCCCATACCCAAAACAATGGCGCGGTCTTTTAACGCAGTAACGATAAACGAATCCGCGAATAACATCAAAACAAGAGCAACGGCTATTATTATCGCAATTTTTTTCAACGCTTTCATTCTTCAACTCTCCTAGGGTAGATAACCTTCGCTTTTTCTTTCTTGTTGGCGATATAAGTCATAAGCGGCGAAAATAGCGGCAATCCGTATTGAATAACCCAAAATACAAATCCGTAACCGTCGCGTGAAAACAAATCGAAAATATTATCTTTTACGTTCACAAAAACTGGCACTATTATCATTGGCAGCGCAACGGCGATGTTTGTCCAATACGGATTTTTGTGTTTTTTCACGTTAAAGATATAATGCAGACATTCATTGCAACAGAAAAATTCTAACGTTGCCTTTATAAATAAGGTAAATAACATAATAGACACAAACAGCCAATCTACGCGTCCGCTTGTCGTAAGTTTTACGCTAAACTGCGATACCTTGCTTAATACCGATTGACTCTGCACCGCTAACTGGTCGAATAACGCGATATAAAGAATATTCATAAATACGGTCACCGCCATAGCGGCGATATAAGCACCGCTAAGCGTAATAGCGTATTTTTTTTCGGGTTTGTAATCTCTCATTATAAAAGCCATAAAAGAAAAATCAGAAAACCAAAAAGTATTTTTCGCCGCGGTTTCTAAGACGGGTTGAAAACCGTCGTCTAAAATAGGCTTAATATTTGAAAAACTCGCGTTTCTAGAAGAAAGAAACAGCATTATTCCAAAAGAAAGATAAATGATTACAAAAAGCATTTCTGAGAGCCGAGCAAAATTATTCATGCCTTTTCTAGCCATAAACATTGATAGAGCCGCGATAGGAATAATGAACGCAAACCAGTTTGTTTTTACCGCGAACGTAACCGAAAACAACTCCAGACAAGATTCCATTATTACCGCCGCGCGCATATAAATATATATAAACATTATCGCAAATAAAATTTTACCTGCGGCTTGACCAATAGTTCTATCAAAAATATCTTTTATCGACAGTCTCTCCGTGTTAAGCTTTAACGCCCACATAAAGGCTAAAAAACAGATAAAATCCACGGCGAAAACCAAAATGATAGAAATCCAGTAATCTCTTCCCGCGCCTTTCGCCAGCACAGAAGGAAGCGAAAGATATTTTCCCACAGGCACTATCAGCATTAACATCATCGCGACTTGTTCGGTTTTTATTTTATTGTTCATTAGACTCCTCCTGACGCGTAACGTTATCCTGCTTTATAGCCAGCGGTCTTTTTATCTGATCTGTAAGTTTTTTCTTCATTATCGCGTCTTTTCTGTCCGATAAAATATTCGGAGCAAACGGCGCCAAATAGGGCGTACCAAACGTTTCCAGCGAAATCACGTAGGAAAGCAAAAACATAATTGACAAAATCATTCCGTGCAGTCCCATCATTCCGCCGATTAAAACTAAAAACAATCTTAATAACGTAAATAATAAAGTATTATCGGGTATCGTATAAAGACCGACGCTGGACAACGCGCCTATCATAACGGCGGGCGCGCTTAGTAATCCCGCTCTTACCGCCGCATCTCCAAGTACTACCGCGCCTATAATGGACAAACTTAATCCCGCTATGGACGGCATTCGAGCGTTGGCTTCTCTCAATATGTCAAACAGCACCAATACCACAATCATTTCCGCAAAAGGCGTAAAAGGTATGGGATCGGTCGAACTTAATATAGTTATCAAAAATTTTGCAGGAATAATGTGATAGTTATATAACTGAAAAGTCACATACAGCGCGGGTAAAAGCAAAGACGCCAAGGCTGAAAAAACACGCAAGAATCTGCCCATCGACGCTATTATGGGAGCGTCGTAATAATCCTCGGGACTTTGAATATCTTCCACAAACATATAAGGTACTGTCAAAACTATCGGCGAGCCGTCCACAATTATCGCGACTCTTCCTTCCAATAAGCGCGACACCACAACGTCGGGCTTCTCGGTGGAGCCTACCATCTTAAAAACGCTGCATTTTGGATTATCCAAAAAACCGGCTATATACGACGAATCGACTATACCGTCGATATTTATCGCTCTGATTTTTTGCAGCACCATATCGACCGTAGTTCGCGCGGCTATGGTATCAACGTAACAAACCGCTATCACAGTATCCGTATATTTTCCGACGCTTAAATTTTCTATTTTAAAATCCGTTGTTTTTATTCTTTTACGCAGCAAAGTAATATTTTGCTGCACGCTTTCAACAAAACCTTCACGCGGTCCTTTGGTAACGTTTGATGTAGGAGGCTGCGCGATACTTCTTCCTTCCGTCGTCCTTGTGTCGACAGCTACGCAGGTGTTTTCATCTCCGCAAAAAATAAGACTGTTTCCGTTGAGAAACTTTTTCAGCATTTGCTCGTATGTCACGCATATCTCGGCTCCAACTCCAAAAGCGACTTTATCAAAAACGTCTTGCGCCGACGTAATCTTTTGTCCTGCCGCGCGCACTACGCTTTCTATTACGCAATCCGATACGGTCTTGTCGCTTACCATTGCGTCAAGACTGAAAATATCAATAGATTTACCCGCAGTTTTAATCGTGCGGAGTCTAAGACCGTTTCCAAAACTCAACAGTTTCTTTTTTGATGTGTCCATATCTGATTTCATATTTTTAGTTTGTAAAGACGGCAAAATTTTATTACTAAAAAAAGGCAAAAAAAGACCCGTTCAATAAAAATTGAACGGGAAAAAATAGATTTGTTTTTATTTTTTAGTCAGCGACGGGAGCAAGCAAAGCCATAACTCTAGCGCGTTTTATCGCAACCGCAAGTTCTCTTTGATGCTTAGCGCATACGCCGCTTATTCTTTTGGGTATAATTTTGCCCTTTTCAGTGATATATTTTTTGAGTTTAGCGATATCTTTGTAATCTATATATTCTGATTTTTCAACGCAAAACGTACAAACTTTTCTGCGGGGCGAACGTCTTACTGGACGTTTTACAGCGGTTTTATCATCCATTTGTCTAATAACTCTCCTTTTAAAAATTTTTGTTAAAACGGCAGCTGCGAGTCGTCTTCCAGCGGGGTAAGGTCGTCGATTTTTTCGGGTTTTTTATTGTATCCGTATCCGTCCGACGTTCCGCTGTTCTGCGGCTTTGCCAAAAACTCTACGTTATCGGCTACTACTTCCGTAACGTATTTTTTTTCGCCGTCTTTTTCATAACTTCGGGTCTGTATAGTACCCGTTACAGCGCATTGACTGCCTTTTGTTAAATACTTTCCGCAATTTGCGGCTTGGTTACGCCACACGACGATGGGGATAAAATCCGTCTGCTCGTTTCCGTTCGCGTCTTTATACGTACGGTTAATAGCAATCGTAAATCTGCATACGTCGATGCCTGTGGAAGTGGTATTCATTTCAGGGTCTTTTGTCAATCTGCCGATCAAAATAGCTTTGTTCATTCTTTTTCTCCGTTATTTCTTCAAAATCATAAAACGTATAACAGAGTCAGTAATTTTCATAACACGTTCGATTTCGGCGGGAATCTCGCTGTTCGAAGAGAAATTCATCAAAACGTAAAAGCCTTCGGTTTTGTAATTAATGGGATAAGCTAGTTTTTTTGCGCCCCATTTATCAATGGTGTCAATTTTGCCACCCGCGTCCGTTACGATCGCGCTGATTTTTGTGATTACGGCTTCTCTGGCTTCTTCTTCAATACCGTTGTCGATAATGTAAAGCAACTCGTAATTATTCATTTGCTTTTTGTACCTCCTTTTGGACATATTTGACCCCCGAAAAAAATCGGGAGTAAGGAAATTGTGAATATCTTCACTTATGGCATTATACCCTAAGCGAACTTTTTTTGCAAGTAAATAAAAGGTTCTGGACAACGTTTTTATACTTTCTTTTGTTTTTAATTGCGTAAATCATTTGCTTTTTATTTATTTTTTTTATCTAATTTAATTTAATATATTTCGCCGCATTTATTTTTGCCGTACTCTAATTTTCTAGCAGAATTTTATCGTTTTACCATCGGATCGGCGTTCTGCCGCATCTTTCAAGGTACTCATTAGCCTGGCAAAAGTGCCCGCATCCGTTAAACCCCTGATATGCGGACAATGGACTGGGATGAGAAGTTGTCAAGACTATATGGCTTGGATTAGTAAGCAGACGTTTTTTCTCTATGGCGTTATTTCCCCAAAGCATAAAAACTACCGGTTGTTCCAGTTTGTCGATATAGCTTATCGCGGCGTCTGTAAAATATTCCCAGCCGTGATTGCGGTGGCTGTTCGGTTTTTTCGCCTCGACCGTCAGCACCGTATTTAAAAGCAAAACTCCCTGTCTTGCCCACGGTGTAAGATCGCCGTCACTTAGTTCAAGCTTGCCT
>JAQUSX010000082.1 GCA_028710055.1 Clostridia bacterium
TACGGCAGCTGCACCCACACGATAAATTACGACAGTATCGTTGTAAAAACGGTAGAATCCGAAACAATGTCGATGGAAGAAACTAACGAGTTTATTAAAACCAACTTTGGCAGAAAAATCGTTGTTTTGGGCGCGTCGACAGGCACGGACGCTCATACAGTAGGCATTGACGCCATTATGAACCGCAAAGGTTTTGCGGGACACTATGGACTGGAAAGATACGATATGATAGAAGCCGTTAATATGGGCAGTCAGGTATTAAACGAAGAATTTATCGCAAAAGCAAAAGAACTAAAAGCCGATATTCTTTTGGTATCGCAAACTGTCACGCAAAAAAACGTGCATATCACGAACCTGACCGAACTTGTCGAGTTGCTTGAAGCGGACGGACTTCGCAATAAAGTCATTCTTATTTGCGGCGGCGCGCGTATAACGCACGAGCTTGCGAAAGAGCTGGGCTACGATGCGGGATTCGGTCCCGGTAAATATGCCGACGACGTAATATCTTTTGCAGTTCAGGAAATGATAGCACGCAAAATGAAATAATTTATTTTGCACTGCCATAAAAATTCGTTTCTTTATAGCGGTTAAAAATAAGCAAGTTTCATAAAAACGAGCATATAAAAAAAGAAAGGCAATCCGCCTTTCTTTTTTTATTCTAAATTTTAAAATTAAACTTTTTTTGCAATTAGCGTTATTATTTAAATTTCAAAATGTAAAGCGCATTTTTAATTTTTTTTGACATAAAATAGGTTATTTGAATTAAGTACAAAAAACGATTGGAAAATCGCTTTGAAAATGAACTTTAATCCATTATTTGTATTAAAAGTGAAAAAATTAGCTATTTTCCGCCATTTTCTGCTTATTATTCCTTGCTAAAAAAGGGTATGCTTTGATATACTCTATCTACCAAACAACAATAAAGAGGTCGACATGATTATTCTAACCTACTGGTGGCAGTTGCTTATTGCGGGTTTATGCGTATATCTTATCTGCAATATCAACTTTGCCGTCATTTTTTCAAAGAAAATCAAACATCAGGACATAAGACAATACGGCAGCGGAAACCCGGGCACCACGAACGTCGTCCGCACATTCGGGCTAAAAATGGGCGCGTTGACTTTTACTTGCGACTTGACGAAAGGCATCGTTGCCGCTCTTATCGGCAGATATTTGTTTTTAGCTTTCACGGGCAACCTGTCTTTGGGCGTATTCGCTGGATTTTTCCTTGCTCTTTGCGCGGTCTTAGGTCACATGTATCCCGTGTTTTTGAAATTCAAAGGCGGAAAAGGCGTTGCGACAAGCCTTGGAGCGTTATTGGTTTTAAACCCTATTATGACGCTCATTTGTCTTGCGTTCGCCGTACTTATTATTTTCCTTACAGACAAAATGAGCATTTTCGCTTTGCTTAATATCACCGCTCAGTTTGTTTATACCGCTATCGTTTCATTAACCAACCCCGCATTAACCGCCGACGGCGTAGCGATACCCATAACGGTAACGATAGGCATTATTTGGTTTATTATCGTCATTGCTCACCGCGCCAATATAAAACGCTTGCTTACGGGTACGGAAAATAATTCGGGCGTGAGAGCGGGGCTTTTAGCAAAACGCAAGACAAAGCAAGAAACCGATTCCAACAATACCGAACCCGAAAAAACTGAACAAAAACAGGAAAAAGTTACGAATAATATTGAATAAATATTATTTTAAAAATCAATTTATGGCATTTCATCACTAAAAAAGCAAAAATTTAAAATAATATTATATATTCAACATTACATAGTCAAATAAGAAACCGTCCTTTTCGGACGGTTTTTATGTTTTCTGCATTTAATTTTTAGAAATTATAAGCCTAAAGTAAATATTAAGCGTTAACCGCTTTTTTTTGTCTTTCACATTCGTCCACAAACATACTCAATATAGCGTTATGCTCGCTGTATGTCGTAAGCCTTTCGGGATGCCATTGCAAACCCAAAACGAATTTTTTATCTTTCATTTCAACAGCTTCGATAATATTATCGCCCGAAATAGCGGCGACAAAAAGACCTTCGCCAAGTTTTCTTACCGCTTGATGATGAATAGTATTTACGTTTATAACCGGCGGACAAATATCCGCAAGTAAGGTGTCGGGCAAAATATTTACTTTATGAACGTATTCGTACGAACGGTCACTCTGCAAATGGTTTATTTTGCATTCGGGATTTTGTTTAGTCAAGTCTTGATAAAGAGTGCCTCCGCAAATAGCGTTAAGTAGCTGCATTCCGCGGCAAATAGCCAGTAGCGGTTTATCGGATTTTATCAACGCTTTCGTAAGAATAACGTCGCTGTTGTCTCTGTCATCGTTGATTTTGGTTGCGTACAAATTTTTCTCACCGTAAAGTGACGGATTTATGTCGGCGCCACCCGTCAAAATAAATCCGTCATAATTATCTAAAATTTCGTCGATATTGTCCATTGTTACCAGCGGCAAATCAACTACTTCACAACCCAAACTTTCCAACGCCCGTCTGTAGTTTGGAGATACTCCCAAACTGTCCAACTGAGTTGATAAAGCAATTTTAACGCTCATAAATAAATTTTAATTACCTTCCTTATATTTTCATACCAATGTAAATTCTAGCACTTAACCGATTTTTTTGCAATAGTCAAAACTAATAATTTTTTTAATACAAAGGTTTGGCGTATTCACAAGTTACGCCCCAGATTTTTCTTATTGTAAAAAACGTTTTAAGTCGTGTTTATTTAATTTTTTACGGTCTTTTTGTTTTTCAAAATTTTTGATAAAATCACGCATAAAACAAAACCGAAAACTGATACGGCTATTATGGTCGCGCCCGAAGCTATATTCAAAACGTACGACAGTCCAAGTCCGACTAAGCAATAAACCGCGCCCAAAACTACAGCCAAAATAATATTTACTGAAAATTTCTTAGATATCTGTCTTGCGGATGCCGCGGGAGCTGTGAGCATTGAAATAACAAGCATAATACCTGCGGCCCTTATCAGCACGACTACCGTAAGCGCAACCAAAACGAGCAGCCAGTATTCCATAAATGACGTTTTCATTCCGCGCACGTATGCGAATTCTTCATCAAAAAGGTAGGTTTTCCAGTCGTTAAGAAAAATCAGCGTAGACAGCGTTACAACGACCGTAAGTACCGCCATCATAATCAAATCAAAGTTGGTAACCGACAAAATATTGCCGAATAGATACGACGTGATATCGGGTGGATACCCAGGCATAAGTCCTATAAAAGCCACGCCCGCCGCCATTCCTAGCGACCAAAACAACGCGATAAGAATATCGGTGTCAACTCCGCCTTTGCGTTTTAGATACCCTATTCCGAAAGCCGCGCCCAAGGCAAACATAAATCCGCCGAGTATCGGCTCTATTCCCAATAAATACCCCAGTCCTACTCCGCCGTAGGTTGTGTGAGCAATGCCGCCCGTCATCATTACGAGTTTTTTCTGCACTATAATAACGCCGATTATTCCAGCGACGATACTTGTCAATATTGACGCCAAAATCGCTTTTTGTAAAAACTGATATTTCAAAATCGTTTCAATCATTATTCGTTTTCTCCGTGATGTCCAAGCACTCTGTGCGGAATACCGTGCGCGATTAAGTCAACAGGGCAGCCGTAAAGCTTGTCCATAGTGTCGAGGGTTAACTGCGGCTCGCCGTGATAAACCAGAGTTTTATTGAGACACGCAAGCCTTGTTACGCCGTCGCTGACGGCAAAAAGGTCGTGCGTCGCCATTACGATAGTTATCGTTTTATTTAATTCTTTTAGTAATTCATAAATATTTTTCGCCGAGCTGGGATCGATGTTTGCAGTAGGTTCATCCAAAAGCAAAATTTTCGGCTTTGACAGCAAAGCTCTGCATAACAATGTTTTTTGAAACTCGCCGCCCGACAGTTCGTCAATTTGGCGGTCCGCCAGTTTTTCAATGCCCAGTCTTTCCAGCGTTTCCATTGCAGTGTTTTTTTGCGTCTGTGAATATTTACTGAACGGATTAAGAGTTTTTTGGTGTAGTCCGCTGAGTACGACTTCCAATACGGATATGGGGAATTTTTTTTCCGCCGCCGAAATTTGGGGGACGTAGCCTACGTCGTCAATTTTCTTTTGACCAAAAATCTCGATTTTTCCTTCATATGACGCAAGTCCCAATACCGCTTTAATTAAAGTTGATTTTCCGCCGCCATTTGGACCTATTAACGCCAAAAATTCTCCTTCTTTGACGTCGATATTTATATCTTGGAGCGCGATATTTTTGCCGTAACGCGCCGTAAGATTACTTATCGATATAGCGTTATCAATCATTTTTGTTGTTTACCTCTTTTATGGTATTTATCATAGATAAGATATTTTCAATATAGTTTTCCGCCAGCGGCGACAGCATTACCGTTGCCCCGCCTATTTCTTCGGCGAAAGATTGCGCTTGCTTGCTGTCTATTTCTTCTTGATAAAAAATCGCTTTTATACCTTCGGCTTTTGCAAAATCTATTACTTCCTGCAAATGAGCGGCTGTGGCTTCTTTGCCTTCTTCTTCAAGCGCAACCATATTAAGCCCGTAATCTTCGGCTAAGTATCCGAAAGCGGGATGAAAAACAATAAATTGTTTGCTGTCCATTTCATTAACCGCGGCTTTTAATGATAAATCAACTTCGTCAAGCTGGTTAAGATATTCTTCGGCATTAGACTGGTAATAATCCGCGTTAATTGGGTCAAGAGCGGACATTTGCGAAGCTATTTGCGTAATC
>JAQUSX010000001.1 GCA_028710055.1 Clostridia bacterium
AACAATACGCTCGGTTTGTTTTTTTACATATAAATCATTGTCAAAACCTTTCATCACACCATTCCCCCAAAAACACAAAAATACCGTACAAGAATAACACAAACGATAAACTTTGACAAGCGTGACAAACAATGTTATTTCAAAAAAAATACTAATTCAATTTAATAAAAATAAAACACCAATAAACGGAATGATAATATAAATTTATTTAATCGGCGAAATGTAAGGCTATAAATAATTGCAATATATCGCTGGTTTTTGAAATTTTATTTTTTTAGTTAAGTAATCTTCAACATATTCGGCAAAAAGCCGCAAACTGTATTTGAAAATTTTTAAAAATTTATTAGAATATCTTTATTACTTGACAAATTTTCCGCGAATGAGTAATATATTAATCGTCGATATTGGGGTATAGCCAAGCGGTAAGGCAATGGATTCTGACTCCATCATTCGCAGGTTCAAATCCTGCTACCCTAGCCAAGTGTGGCTACGCTTTTAGTCACAAAAAAAGAAGTTGTTATTTAGAAACAACTTCTTTTTTTGCTTTAAAAATGAACTTTTATTACTAAATTCTTTTTTTAAGCTATATCTGAAAAAATAAAAACGAATTAAAATTAAAACAAATAAATAAAGGAGTGTACATATGGTCCCGACACATTTAAGACATAGACCGCTATACTGTATCAATGAATATGAACAGTTCGATGGAATTTATGCAAATAATACCGATGTTATAGGATTATCTTTAGGTAGAGCACAATGGAACAACATTACGTTTATTCCAAGCGTAAAGGTGTGGCGAACTGTACAATCTGGCGGAAGATTGAGAATAAGTAGGCAAAGTGAGGAAACCACCTTGACTAGAGCTTTTGATATGGCAACACTTGCCATCAAGACATATTATGGTATTATTAACGGGAAAGAAATTGAGGGTGATCTACCTATTTTAAATATAGAAATTGAACGCTCAAATATAAATATGGATGAAGAATTAGAAAATTATTTTAAAGAAAACAAAGAAATGATTGAAAGTCATATAAAAATGTTAAAAAAAGTTTTGGACGACTCAAAACTTTAAAAAGAAAAACGCTCGGATTTCGAGCGTTTTTTTTATATATATATTTTGTATTTTCAAATTAGCAATTTATCTAAGGGGTATTGTAGCTAAGTATTGAATATCTTTACGTTTTGCCGCGTCGCCTTCAGCCAAAACGCACGCTTTTTTATGCACTACTCCGCCGCACATTTCAACGAGCTTTTCACAAGCTGCGAGACTGTTACCCGTAGAAACAACGTCGTCTATTATACCTACTTTTTTGCCTTTGATTAACTCGGCATCGTGTTTACTTATGTAAAGGCGCTGAGTTGAACCCGTCGTTATAGAATTTACTTCAACTTCATAACCGTCTTGCATATAAAGTTTTTTACTTTTTCTAGCGACGGCGTAATAATCCTGATTAAGCGTTCTTGCAACGCAATGAGTCAGTTGCAATGCCTTTGATTCGGGCGTGAACAAAACGTCGCAATCCGCCACCAAAGGAGCAAGATGTTTCGCGCAATGTTCAGTAAGGGCTTGCGCGCCGTGTAAATTGAAAAAGCAGATATTTATTCCGCTTGGCAATGATAAAATGGGTAAAGATTCTACTCTACCCGCAATATTTACGTCGTAAAATTTGTCTTGCATTTAAGTTTGTATCTCCTCTATAAGTACTTGGACAGCACTTCCACAAAATGAGAATATTCATCCAGATTTTGTTGCTCCACCGATTTTCTTACGCATGTATTCGCATGCTCTATAAGAATCATTTTTGACAATTTTTCAATGGCTCCTTTTAAAGCGGATAACTGTAACAATATTTCGTCGCAGTTTTTATCATCGGCAACCATTTGGCGCACTCCTTTGATATGTCCTTCTATGGTAGCCAGTCTATTGTCTATTTCAGCCTTGTTTTTGTGTACGGCGTTCATATAAACTTACCTCCCGTCATACTCTTCAAATACCTTGTAATGTTACTACTATCTATTTTAAATGTCAAGACAATTTAGCCTTCGCTATTGACAAATAATCCCTTGTGTTTTAATATATCTTTAAACAAATTTTCGGAGAAATAATAATGACGCAAATAAATCTTGACGGCTACAAAAGACAACTTCATACCATAAATATGAAAAAAATGATTATCTTTTCTCTTATCTTGATGGTAATAGGCACCGCGTTTTTTGTGGGGTTAAGTTTACTTTTCGCGCCGAAAATATCTTCGCCCGTTTGGTGGATGTGGCTGGCGGCGGTCGTCGTGATGTTTTTTTTGTTCTTTCTTCACGAAATCCTGCACGCATTTTCGTTTATTGTTTTTGGCAAAGCAAAAACAAAAGACATAAAATTCGGCGGCAATATTCAGCAAGGTATGCTGTACTGCACTTGCGTAAAACCGCTGAAAAAAGGCGCGTATATTATCACTATATTATTTCCGTTTATTGTGACTTTATTAGGCGGCATAGCTGTGTCGCTTTTCCAAGGTTATATCGTTTGGCCTATTGTCACAGGCATATTGCTAAGCGGCTGCGCGGGCGATATTATGATGGCTTACAAGGTTTCAAAGCTTCGTAAAAATTCTTTGATGCTCGACCATCCCACCGCTCCAGCGTATTACGAACTTTGTCCCGCCGATAATCTCCCCGACGGTTTTATCGAAGCTACGCCCGAACAAGAGGCGTCTTTGGATAAAGAAATCAAACAATACCAAACGGCAAACTCAAAAACAAATAGAATATTAGGTCTTATTTTGCTCGGATTGTTTTGCATTTTGATTATCGCTACCGTTGTAATACTAATACTGCATAAGTAAAGATTAACAATATCTAGTCCGCGCTAAGTCCAAAAAACCCTATATATTGTGACAAATACGCAAAAACTATCAAAAAATCATTGACAAAACGCTAAAGGTATCGCATAATTGTGATATCTTTTTTGTTTTCGCGGGAGGATAGAAAAAAGGATGAAAAAAAGCCTATTTAGCCTTTATTCATTAAGTTTTATGTCTTTCTCACGCGCTTATTTAGCGCAGACACGCTAGAACTATACCCCATTGTACCCGTTACGATGGGGTTAATTATTTTTTGCGAAAACAAAAGTTATTTGGGGAATAAAAAAAATTAAATACATGGAGGAAAACAAAATGGAACAAAAAGACACTTGCCAATGCAAAAAATGTGGTCTTGGCAAAAAGTTAGACACTTTCTTTGAAATTTCTGCTCGCGGTTCTACCATCAAAACAGAAATCATTGCAGGTTTGACAACTTTCTTTGCAATGTGCTACATCATCATCACCAACCCCAACCAAATGATCGGTTTCTCATTCGGATATCCCGGAATGAGCACGGTATGGAACGCTGTTTTCGTAGGCGGCATTATTGCTGCTGTTATCGGCACAACATTGATGGCTCTCTTGGCAAAAATGCCCTTAGCGCAAGCGGCAGGAATGGGACTTAACTCTTTCTTCTTCGTTTCGTTTATGTTGCCCGCAATTTTGAGCGGCGGCAACGCTATAACAAATTACGGAGCAGGTCTTGTTATCATCCTTATCAGCGGTTTGATATTCCTTATTTTGTCAGCTACAGGCGCGCGTCAATTTATCGCTAAAGCTCTGCCCGATAGTTTGAAAAAAGCTATTCCCGCAGGCATCGGCTTGTTTATCGCGTTTATCGGCTTCCAATGGTCGGGAATGATCGTTAACAACGATTACGTTTTGGTTGGCTTTGCTAACATGACCGGATGGGCTACTGCTGGTCCCGTTATCGCTGCATTCGTTGGTCTTATGATTATCGGTATCCTTGGCAAATTCAACGTTAAAGGCAACATCATTTTAGGCGTCCTCGCTTCCACCGTTCTGTATTACTTATTTACTTGGACAGCTCCTACATGGAACTGGCAATCTATCGGACAAGCTTTCTCTGATTTTGGAACAGTCGGAATTACCTCTATTTTCAAAGCTTCTTCTTGGACTACCGCTTTTGACGGCGTAACGTTCGGCGGCATTTTCTCAGTTATCATGCTTATCGTAACCTTCTGCTTGGTTGATATGTTCGACACAATCGGTACGCTTTACGGCACATGCACGGAAGCTGACCTTTTGGACAAAAACGGCGACCCCATTAACATGAACAAATCTATGCTTTGCGATTCTATCGCAACAGTATCAGGCGCAGTTTTAGGCACATCTACCGTTACAACTTACGTTGAATCTTCAGCAGGCGTTTCCGCAGGCGGCAGAACAGGTCTTGCAAGTATCGTTACTTCTATCTGTTTCGTAATCTGCTTGTTCTTAACTCCTCTTGCTCAAATCATCCCTCAAGCAGCTGCTGCTCCCGCTTTGATTTACGTTGGCGTATTGATGCTTAAATCTTTCAAGAATGTAGATATGACAGATATGCGTTCGGCTATCCCCGCTTTCCTCGCTTTGATAATGATGCCTTTGACATACTCAATCAGCAACGGTATCGGCGTTGGCGCAATCGCGTACGTTATACTTACTCTTTGCACAGGCAAATATACAAAGAAAGACATCGTTGTTACAATTATCGCAGCTTTGTTTGCTTTGCGTTTTGCTTTGGTTGTTATGTAATTTTGATATAATATTTCAACCTAATTCAATACAAAAAACCGTCCGCAACGGACGGTTTTTTTTGATTTTTTTGTAGTATGTAAAATTTTTTTTGTTTTTGTACTTGTATATAATTAGCTGATATTATATAATAAGTTTGAGGAGGAATGACAATATATGGAAATTAAATGCAAAGAACTTAGAGCGCGCGCCTGGAATAATCTCAAACAAGTAGGTTATTTCGAAAGCGTATTAGCTACTTTTTTGGGCGGAATAATAGCCGCAATTTTACCCTTTATCACAACGGGCCCCGCAATGGTAGGTATGGCAAAATACTACACGGTTCAGTCAAATGAAAAACGTAATGATTTGAATCTCATTCTCGGCGGTTTTACCGAAAACTTAGGTAAAAATATTCTTACCTATATTTTAGAAAGTATATTCCTTGCTTTGTGGACAATGCTCTTTATTATACCGGGAATTATCAAAACGTTTTCTTACGCGATGGTTCCATACATATTGATGGATAATAACGACCTGACTCCCACTCAAGTTATCGACCGCAGCCGCGAGCTTATGAAAGGTTACAAATGGAAACTGTTTAAGCTCCAACTCTCTTTCATCGGTTGGTTTTTACTTGGCGCGCTTTTGTGCGGCGTGGGCGATATTTTCGTAATGCCCTATTATCAAGCGGCTATGGCGGAATTTTATCAAGAACTTCTCCGTTGCAATAATAGACCTCAAATCGAAAACGCGTAATCTAATTTGCTAAAACCATAAAACCGCTTGAAAATTCAAGCGGTTTTATTTTTTATATTTTTTTCTTATTAAAATCGATTAATCCAAAAACAACAAAACTTTGACAATTATTAAATGCGAAATTTTTTGATTGCACTAAGTTATGCTTTTTTTACATTGCTAAAATCCTTGCCGTTTCGTATAGTTCTTTGTCAAATGCTTTTTTCATTGCTAAAGCTCTATCTATGTCTATTGTGATAATGGTATTATCGTCAACACCCACAAGCGCGCGTTTGCCTTCCAACAAAATATCAACGGCTTTTACCCCGAATTTTGCTCCGAGCAGTCTATCCTGCAAAGTAGGACTGCCGCCGCGTTGAATATGTCCAAGCACGATAGAACGGGTGGAAATTTTGGTCAGAGCCTTTAAAACGAGTGAAAGTTCTTCCGCTTTGCCCGCGCCTTCGGCAATCATTATTATATCGCTGGTTTTGCCTTTTTTGTAATTTTCAACGATATTTGAAGCCAGTTTTTGCACGTCGTACTCTATTTCGGGAACCAAAATCGCCTCCGCTCCGCCCGCTACGCCCGCGTAAAGGGCTATATCGCCGCAACGCCGTCCCATAACTTCAACAATGCAAACTCTGTCGTGACTTGTCATGGTGTCTCTCAGTTTATTTACGGCGTCCAAAACCGTATTAACTGCGGTATCGAAGCCCAAAGTATATTGAGTGTATGCCAAATCGTTGTCGATTGTGCCAGGGATACCCGCAACGGGAAAATCGAATTTCTCGGAAAAAACTTTTGCTCCCGTGAAAGTGCCGTCGCCGCCTATAACGCACAAACCTTCTATTCCGCGTTTTTTGAGATTTTCATACGCTTTTTTCTGACCTTCAACAGTTAAAAATTCTTCGCTGCGGGCTGTTTTTAATATTGTGCCGCCCCGCTGCAAAATATCGGATACCGAGCGTCTGTCCATCTCGGTCATCTTGTCGTTAATTAATCCGTCATAGCCTCGTTCCACGCCGAAAACGTTAAGTTCTTTGTAAATAGCGTATCTTACGAACGCTCTTATTGCGGCGTTCATTCCGGGAGCGTCGCCCCCGCTTGTCAATATAGCAACGTTTTTCATATATCTTTCTCCGTACGCTTTTGCTCATTTAATTCCGTAAAAGCGTCAAATGTAAATTGTTTTCTTATAATGCCGATAGATTTTAATATCGGAGTCGGGTTTTCTTTGTTTTTTGCGTAACCCACACCTAAAGCGTCTAATAAGGGGTAAAATTGTTTCATCCTGAACACGAAATCCGCGTACGAGGTTTTTTCATTTCTCCATACATTTTCGGCAAAAGCTAATATACGCGGAAAAACGTTGAAATCCAGTTTTTCTCGGTTGGGAATCCACTCCGTCCATATATTGCATTCGGCTCCCAAAACGTTTTGCATTTTATCTGATTCGATGCCTTTTAGCGTGGTAAACGGATCGAACGAAAAAACTTTTTTTATCGGCGTCATCGCGTAGGGGTAATCAAAATACGTTTTCAAAAAATCCGATACGATTACTTTTCTGCCGTTATTTATATGTTTGACGGTTATTGGGTTTTTGCCCATCGTAACGGGAGTCCAATGCTGGCAAATAATATTTTTATCCAAAGTATCATTCAAGCATTCGTTCCAGCCGATAACTTTTTTGCCCTTTTTCGCAAGATATTCCGCAAAATAATTGAAAAAATATCCTTGCAAGGCTTCTTCGTCTAATAGATTTTCTTCTTTTATTTTCGCTTGGCATTTCTCGCAGATTTTCCAGTTTTGCTTTGGAGCCTCGTCTCCGCCAAGATGAATATATTCTGAAGGGAAAAGTTCGGTTATCTCGTCTAAAATATTTTTTATCACAGTATACGTATCGGGATTGCCCGCGCAAAGAATATCTGTCGATATACCGAATTCTTTTCTGACGGGTATTTTTTCTTTGCGGCAAGAAATTTCTGGCATTGCCGCGACAATCGCGGACGTATGTCCAGGCAAATCTACTTCGGGTACTATCTGTATGCCAAGTTCTGCGGCGTAATCTACCATTTCCCTTATTTCTTTTTTTGTGTAATATCCGCCGTATCTGTTTTCGTCTATGTATTTTTTTCCGTCATGCCTAAGCGTGCCGTCGCGAAAACTCGCTATTTTATTTAAAATAGGGTATTTTTCAATTTCAACTCTAAAACCTTGGTCGTCGCATAAATGCAAGTGAAGTACGTTTAGTTTTAGTAACGACATTAGTTCGAGAAATCTTTTTATCTCGTTAGCGTCAAAAAAATGCCTTGAAACGTCGAAAGTAACCCCCCGCCAGTTAAAACGCGGCTTATCGCGTATCTCAACGGAAGGGATAAGGATTTTATCTTCCTTCACGTCTTTTTCGCAAAGTTGTCTTAGGGTTTGCATCGCCCATACCGCGCCTTTAACTTCGCTTGCCGTTATTTTGATGTTGTCGGGTTTGATGCTTAATATATATTCTTCTTCCGCCAAATTTTTGTCGAGTATATATTCTACAATATTCGTTACTTTCTGCTCGCCAAATTTCAAATTAAATAGTTTTGAAAAAATTTTTGCCGCGCTTGATAATTTTTCATCGCATTTTATAGCGGTGGAATCTGTCAAAACAAACGCCCCGTTAGAATAAATTATTTCGCTGGGCAAAGGAATCAATGCCATTTATTTGCTCCTTTTATAAAACTCATTTTTCGCAGTCAAAGGTTTTCATTTAACTAAAATTCTCGACTATTTTTTATATTTTTATTTGCAGCTAATTACTGTTTTATTTAGTTATCGTAACCTTATTTAATCCGCGCGGACAATCGGGATTTATACCTCGTTTTTGCGATAAAATGCAAGACATAAGCTGTCCCGCGGTAGCGCATAAATATGGTGTGTAAACTTCTTCCACGCTCGGCAAAAGCAATCCGTCGCAATCCTTAATAAGCTGTTCGTTATCGGTAAAAACAGTAATATCAGCGCCCGACGGTTTGAGTTTTTCTATCATTGCGACTGCGTCGTCATAAACTGCGTCGTTCATCGCCAAAATCAAAATTCTTGTTTTATCGTTAACGATTGCGAAAGGTCCGTGATGAAAATCCGAAATAGCGTAACTGCGCGCGTTTATATAACAAGTTTCCTGCAATTTCAAAGCTATTTCGTTAGCCGAAGATAAGTTAAGTCCCCGTCCGAGAATAATCATTTCATCGCAGTCCACATATTTGTCCGCAATCTCGCTTATTCGCGGTTTTGAGTCCAAAACTTTTTTAATATATTCGCTTATAGGCGGCATTTTTGCGGGCAGGTGCGTATTTTCGTCCATCAAAGCGTTTACTATCATTTGAAGCACCAGCATTTCCGCCGTATATGTTTTTGTCGCGGCTAACGCTTTTTCTTCTTCCACGTCAAGATAAAAATGATATTGCGTTTCCAAAGCCATCGGGCTTGTCAAATCGTTCGTAATCGCCACGGTTACCGCCCCTTGCGCCTGAGCTTCTTTCAAAATCGTTTGCACGTCCAATGCTTTACCGCTTTGCGACACTCCGAACACGCAAGCGTCTTTCATTTTCAACTTTCCTTTGTACTGCGTAATAATAGACGGATAAATAAAATTAACGGGTATACCGACGCTTATTTCGCACAAATATTTAAAATACAGCGAAGCGTTGTTGCTGCTTCCGCGAGCGGCGACTATTATTTGACTGATATTTTGTTTTTTTATTAACCCCGCCAGTTTTTCGGCAAGAATGAGATTTGTGTCGTACGTGTTTATTAGCGCGGCGGGTTGTGAGAATATTTCTTTTTCCATTATCGTAATCATATCTGTTATCTCCTAAATCCTTGTGTTTTGATTATTCCTAATCAAATTAAAAACTATTCTTTGCGCTTTGAGTTTTGGCTTATTGTAACGACTATACTATCTCTTTCCTTTATGATAACTATATCACACTTTACGGCAATATGCAATTTTTACATAGGTTGCGCGCTCTCAAAAAATTAAGGCAAAATAAAACAATATCCGATTTTTTTTACGGATATTGTTTTATTTTTTTTAAATTAAAATATGTAGTTTTTTTAAATAAACCAAGGTAAAACGATTACCACAATCGCTACCGCAACTGAAATCCAAAACAAAACTTTTACCAAAGTTTTTTTGTGCGTGCTGTAATATAGATAAGCGCAATAAACCATAACCAGCATAGCGCAGATTCTAAGTATGTTTTCAACCACAGCCGCACCGCCGAAAGATATGCCGAAACGCTCCAAAATAATGCTTATCAGCGTGCCGATGCCCCAAACAACGAACAAAATAAAGCTCGCTAAATGCAGAAAATTTCTCTCGCCTTTTTTCATAAGCTAATTACCTCCTAAAACTTACCGCTATTTTAACATATTAAGAAGTTAAATTCAATAGGTCTCTTACCACTTCTCCCGCCATTAAGTACCCCGCCACAGGCGGAACGAAAGAAATACTGGCGATAGGGTTAACGTGAGTTTCAATAGGTTTTGAAGGCGAATACAAGGTTTTTAACTGCTTTATTCCGATTTCTTTTAATTTGTGCCTTACCGTGCGTGCGAGCGGACAACCGCTGGTCTTATAGATATCTGTGATAGTAAAATCGGCGACGAGCCTATTGCCCGTCCCCATAGATGAAATTATCGGAACTTTACAAACGTCAGCCATATCTATAAGCGCGATTTTGCTGTCGACGCTGTCAATACAGTCAAGCACGTAATCCACCAAAGTAAAATCAAACTTTACGCCGCGTTGATAAAAAATGGGAAATTTTTCGACTTGACAGAACGGATTTATGTCTTTAATCCTTAGCTCCATAGCTTCGACCTTGTATTGTCCGACTGTGGAATGAGTGGCTATTATTTGTCTGTTTATATTGCTGTAGTTTATTTTATCGTTATCAACCAAGATGATATGTCCGATACCTGCACGAGCCAACGCTTCACAAGCCGCGCTTCCAACTCCGCCCAAGCCAAAAATCGCCACGGTGGAATTACCCAGTTTCTGCATTCCCTTCGCGCCGATCAACTTTTCTGTTCTTTCAAAAATCCTTTCCATTTTGTGCTTTAGTTCCTTTATTTCTTTTTCATTTGAGTGCTTTTAGACATTCATTTGAGAGTATTTTTCGTATTTTTTTCGTCAACATTGTATCATAAATTACCAAACCGCGCCTTTTTTTTAGGTGATTATTATGTCGAATTTTGTATGCGTTTGTCGAAATGCAATGGGTAAAAATAAAACCCCCGCCTTTTTAACAAGCGGGGGCTATATTATTTAGTATTTATTTAATCCTATTTTAGATTATACGTTACCTTGAGCCATCATAGCCTTAGCAACTTTGTCAAAACCGGCGATGTTTGCGCCAGCGACAAGATTATAACCCAGATTGTAATCGATTGTAGCTTGCAAAATTTGAGTGTGAATGTTTTTCATGATGCCTTTAAGTTTTTCATCAACTTCTTCTGCAGTCCAAGACAAACGCATACTGTTTTGAGACATTTCAAGTCCGCTTGTAGCAACGCCGCCTGCGTTAACAGCTTTTGACGGGCATACGATAACGCCCTTGCTTTGCATTAATTCAACAGCTTCGTTTGTGCAAGGCATATTGGAAACTTCGTTAACGTATTTGATACCCTTAGCAACGATAGCTTTCGCGTCTTCGATGCGGATTTCGTTCTGTGTTGCGCAAGGCATGCAAACGTCACAGTCAACATTGCCCCAAGGTTTTTTGCCGGCAACAAATTCTACTTGCGGGAATTTGTCTTTAAATTCGCTGACTTTGTTGTGTCTCCAGCTATTCATAACGGGCATAAAGTCTATCATTTCTTGGGTCATGCCGTCTTTAAGATAAATGTAACCGTCGGGACCGGAAATTGTAACAACTTTGCCGCCGAGTTGTGTAATCTTTTGAGCTGCGCCCCAAGCTACGTTGCCGAAACCTGAAACGGAGAATTTCAAACCTTTAATGCTTATTTTTTCGTGAGCGAGAACTTCTGTAAAGAAATATGTTGCGCCGTAACCTGTAGCTTCGGGTCTGATTAAGCTGCCGCCGAAAGCAAGGTCTTTGCCTGTCAAAACGCCGTTTTCGTAAGCGTTTTTAATTCTCTTGTATTGTCCAAATAAGTAACCGATTTCTCTTGCGCCAACGCCCATATCACCAGCGGGAACGTCGGTATTCGGACCGATATGTCTATAAAGTTCTGTCATAAAACTTTGGCAGAAACGCATAACTTCCGCGTCGCTTTTTCCTGTGGGGTCAAAATCTGAACCGCCCTTACCGCCGCCCATAGGAAGACTGGTAAGACTGTTCTTCAATGTTTGTTCAAAAGCCAAAAATTTCATAATAGAAAGGTTTACTGACGGAGCAAATCTCAAACCGCCCTTATACGGTCCGATAGCGCTGCTGAACTGTACTCTGTAGCCTTTGTTAACGCAGACTTTGCCGCTGTCGTCAACCCAAGGAACTCTGAACATAATAACGCGTTCTGGTTCTACAAAACGTTCCAATAATCCCGCTTTTTCATATTCGGGATGTTTGTCAAAAACCGGTTCTAGCGAATGCAAAATTTCAGTCGCTGTTTGGTGAAATTCGGGTTCGTTGGGATTACGTCTGATGACTTCTTCCAAAACTCTTTGAACATAATTAGACATATCGTCTCTCCTTTATTTTAATGACCCGTAGTCATTTTAGACCGTGAAAAAACCGTCTTGGGACTTATGCCCAAAACCTTTTTGCCAAGGTCATTGTAGCACTTAAAACTTTATTTGTAAAACGAATAAACGACAATATCTGCGAAATAATTTCTTTTAAATTTAGCATTTGTCAAAACATGAAAAAAATAAAAAAACCGCCCTTTTTTGGAGCGGTTTTTGTTTGCCAGATATTTCCTTATTCTTCTTTTTTGTCTTGTTTGTAGGCTTTATGGAATATTGATTTTCTGAACAAAATCAAGTTTATTACGACAAAAAGCACTACTAAGATACCCAAAGTCAGCCACGCCATACCGTTTGGATTGCCTCCGATTGGGTCGGGCGCAACACCGAGTAGCAGCAGCATCGGGAAACCGAAAACGATAGCGTAAAGCGGCAGATAAACAAGATTGCTTGCCGCGGGCGTTCTAAATTCGGGATCCACTTCGCGGGCTAAAATAACGCCCGTTGACGCAGTTCCCGTACAGTTGCCGAATAAAGCCAAAAACTGCTCGTCGGGATAATTGGGGAACACTTTTTTCGAAACTTTTTTGAGATAAAAATACGTCACTACGCCGCCCGCAATGCACAAAATCGAAAGCGGTATAATAAATTCGGGATAAGTGAACGCTTCGAGTTTTATTGCCGCGATACTAGCCACAACCATGAAGTCAAAGCAAAAACCGCCGATACGTGAAAGCATAAAGTCGTTTGTGTATTTGCGTTTCATAACGCCTTTACGGTATAGAGCGTTGAGTATCGCCTTTACGCCCATAGCAACCGCCGTACCTACAAGGAAGTTAAAGCCCCAAATAAGAGGATTTACGGTTTTGAGCAAGAATTTTGTAGGGTCAGGATCAATCGCTAAGAAAAGTCTATATAGCCCGTACATAATACCGAAAGCGATGATATAAGAAATAACGACGAATGCGATTTGAACTGTCATTTTGTCCATAGATTCGCTCATGGGTATTTCGTCTTTCGGCGAAACCGATTCGTCTTTGCAGTCTTCCGCGTTTTCATGACTGCCGCCGACTACCAGTTTGCCGCGTTTGCGCATTCCCGCAAAATATACGCAGCCGCCGATAGAAGCGGTAATAAAGCCCATTGCGGCTATAGTTAAGCCGAAACTCGCTCCGTTAGCAAAACCTAAGTTTTCATAAATTTGTCCCCAGTTAAACGCTTGTCCGGGTCCTTGACCGTAACCCATAGGCAGTATCAAGCCGCTTGCGGGGAAAATGTTGGCGATAACGAAAGAAAGTCCCAAAGTAACAGCCAAGCCGACGATACCTTGAATAAGATAAGAGCCTACAACGCTTAGACCGCTGTCCATTATTTCGCCGTTACGTTTTTTCTTTTCTTTTTTGTCGCCGCTTGACTTAAGAGCAAGAGCTACAAAGCCCAAGCCGAGACCGTGATAAGTCATGTATTCCAGCGTCAGGTCGTTAAACATTGAAACCCCTGCGATACTCTTGTAAATCACGTCGGCTATAAGCACTAAAAAACCGCCGAGTAAAGCGGAGGGAATCATAAGCTTACGCAAAAAAGGTATGTATCTTCGCATAAGATTAGCCAAAAGCATTGCCGCAAGCAAGATAGCTAACGTCAGTAAAAAAGACCATACTTCCGAGTCCCAAAAATTAAACATAAATAACTCCTTTAAAAAAAAATTGGCTTATATCTTTCACAATCCTAAAAACTCTTCTTTGTCCGCATCAGCAATTTGCGCATATTTGTAATGATAAAAAAATTGAACGTATTTTAACGCGTTAAATCTGGGCGTGGGAATTAAGAAATAATTATTTCGCTCGTTGTCGGAAATCTCGAGTTTATTTCTGCCGCAAACGGCCATAGCTGAAATATCGTTAAGGGAAATAGTGACGGAACCGTAATCGTCTATTATTTCCAGTCTGTCAACATACATTTTTACAGTCGTGCGTTTAGAAACTCTGTATTTGCGTTTATGAAAAATCTCGTCTTTCATAACCCTTATATTGTCGGTAAAAAGAGGCTCGTCGCCCACAGCTTCGTAATCAAAGCTTTTCACAAACTCTTTTTGATAATCGTACCAGTCTTTGACCGTTTCAAATTCGCCCGATGAAAATTTTAAATCCTCTCCGTATACCGCGGAATAACCGCATTTAGTGCATGTCATCGTATCGCCTTTACTGACAAAATGCGTTAGACCGCATTTGGGGCAAACGTAAATGCAGCACTCCATATATTCCGCGCGTTCTTTGGACAAAAACTTTTTGTTTAACGTTCTGTCGTCGACGTAAAGCTCTTTGGTTATAAGCTCGTAAAATTCGTCGTTAGGATAGTCTTTATATTCTTCATAACTCATTTCTCTTACGACAGCCCCGTACATATCTCCTTTACGCGGTTTATTCGCCCATCTGGGACGCACGCCGTAACCGCCCTTAATATTGACGAATAGGACGGGAATTTTGAGCATTTTTATATACTTTACAATTGAGGGAGCTATATATTCCGTCGTTCCCGAAAAAGTCAAATTGCCTTCGGGAAACAGCCCGATGCAGCCGCCTTCTTTGGCGACCTGCATACTGTCTCTTATCGTTTGTATGTCTTTTGCCACTTTGTTTTTCGGTATCGGAGCGACAAGATATTTGATAAGCTTGGAAGCGAATCCCATAGAAAAAAGGTCGTCTCTCGCCACAAAATAAAGAGGTCTATTAAAAATAAGCGAAATCAAAAACTGGTCGGATTTTGCCTGATGATTACTCAATATTAGATAAGGCTTTCCTTTGGGGAGTTTGTATCGTTTACAGTAAAAGCCGTACTGTTTTTTCATTGTCACCCTAAAAAAAGGTCTAAGCAAGCCAAAAACCACGCTGTGTCTCAATTTAACCCATTTTTTAGTCATTTGATTCCCCCTATAAGATAAATAAAATTATACAGTTTTAAAATGTGTTTTTCAATACATATTTAGCAAAAAACCATTTTTTGATGTGTATTAGCTTATTTTTAACAAAAATACCGAGAAAATTTCTCGGTATTTAAATTTATTTTTGATTTATTTAACGGTAACAAGCTCGTATTCTTGCGTGCCAAGCCCTATTTTTTCAGCGTGCGAAAGGCAGGATTTCCATTCGCTGTTAACGTTGCAGTTTTTAAAATGGTCGTGAAAATCTTCGTGACTGTGGAATTTGTCCGTTATCTGGCTGTTTGGAATAAGAGCTTCGGCATTTACAGCGTCGGCGCAAGCGCGGTCGATCGCCACGGGGTCGACGGAAGCGAACATACCGATATCCTGCACGATAGGCACGTCGTTGTAACTGCGGCAATCGCACAGCGGCGAAACGTCAATAACTATACTAATGTGAAAGTTAGGCTTGTCCTGCACTACCGCTTGAGCGTACTCCGCCATTTTTTTGTTTAAAGAAAGTACCGAGTTGTAGTTGGAGTTATATATAGCGTCAAAATTACATTCGCCTATACAGCGACCGCATCCCACGCATTTGTTGTGGTCTATTTCCGCAACGCCTTCGTTAAATTTTATCGCCGAGTGAGCGCAGGCTCTAAGACATCTATGGCAGCCTCTGCATTTTTCTTTTTTTACAGTCGGTTTGCCTTCGCAATGCATTTCCATTTTGCCCGCTCTGCTTCCGCATCCCATACCCAGATTTTTTATCGCGCCGCCAAAACCCGCCGTTTCGTGTCCTTTGAAATGATTTAGGGAAATAATAATATCGGCGTCAGCTATGGCTTTGCCTATCTTCGCTTCTTTCACTACCTCGCCGTTTTTTACGGGAATCAACGCTTCGTCCGTTCCTTTCAGTCCGTCAGCGATAATCAGGTGACAGTTTGTCGATACAGTCGAAAAGCCGTTTTCCATCGCGCCAGTAAGATGATCCAAAGCGTTTTTGCGTCTTCCTGTATAAAGAGTGTTGCAGTCTGTCAAAAAAGGTTTTCCGCCTTTTTCGATAACTATATCGGCGACGACTTTTGCCCAATTAGGACGTAAAAAAGATAAATTACCTGGTTCGCCAAAATGTATTTTTATGGCGACGAATTTGTCTTTAAAATCGATATCGTTAAATCCCGAAGCCGCTAATAATTTTTTTAATTTCATCGGCAAACCGCCCGCGGCAGCCGAACGCATATCAGAAAAAAATACTTTTGAAGCCATTTAACAAAAAATTCTCCTTTGTTTACTGTAATTGAGTTTAACACAAAATTTCGCCTTTGACAACTCGCACCGCAAACAAAAATTAACCTTGCATTTTTTCACCTTGATATTGTTGTCAAAAGGCACGTTATCAAATACCTTTATCAAATTTTTAAAAAATCACCAAAAGAAAAACGCCGATAATACATACCGACGCTTTCTTCGTAAGGTTATATTTATTTATTATAATTCGAGTTTCAAATCGTTTTCTTTAATCCAGCCGTATTTACGCAACAACAGCGAAACTCCCCACGAAATCAAAGCGGGTAAAATGAACATAAGCAACGCTATTCCCAGCCACATTTGCCATGACGGTATCACGCCCGTGCTTGCGTCTATTACGCCGAACACTCCCACCAGTCCGCTCGTGCCCATGCCGCCGCCGGACGCGTTACACCGCAGTTGGAACAGCGTTGTCGCCATAGGTCCGCAAATAGCCGACGCTATAATGGGAGGCAAAAAGATTTTCGGGTTTTTCATAATATTTGGTATCTGAAGCATGCTCGTTCCAAGTCCTTGCGAAATAAGACCGCCCCAACGGTTTTCACGGAAACTCATAACCGCAAATCCTACCATCTGGCAAGCGCAGCCCACTACCGCCGCACCGCCCGCAAGAAGCATTACGTCGCTCGTGCTGCCCGCTGCAAGCGAGATCCATATAGCAGCGCTGCTGGTCGGCATCGTAAGCAATATCCCCATAGTAACGGCGATAACGATACCCATGATAAACGGTACAATAGCTGTGGATATTTCAATAAATTTGCCGATAACAGCCACAAGCCAAATAGCGGGTATTGCCAAAAATATATTGGCAAAAGAGATAATAAGGATTGACAAAGGCACTACGATTATATCGAGTTTTGTTTTGCCGTAGATAAGCATAGTCAGTTCCAAAGCGAATAGCGTCGCTACATACGCTCCGATAGGATTACCGGGAACGCCGAATTTTATCGCTAAAACAGCGTCCGTCATACCGCTCAGAGTAAACGTTCCGCTGACCATAGCTTTGTAAGCTATATCGGGCAAATACGCTCCAACAATACCCGCGACGGCGCAGCCGAATAGCACCAAGTTAGGCGCTTTGAGATACTTCGCAATACCTACGCCGATACCCGCTCCCATAAGCATACTCGCGATATTGCCAAGCAAAATAATAACCGAGCCTACTCCCGTGTCCGCGCCGATAAGAGTGCCTATTTGTTTGAAAATCGTTCCAGCGATGAGCGTAACGAAAAGTCCTTGCGCCATACCCGAAAAGGCGTCGATAAACCAGCGTTTTGACAGTTTTTTTACGGTGTCTTTAAAAGTGCGTTTTTCTTTTGCTTCACCGTTATTTTTTATATTCTCTTCCATTTTTTCTTTTCCTCAAATATTTTAATAATTATTCTTTTTTAGTCTTTTTATTTTACTTTTTCGATATCGGGCAAAACGCTTTTTATAGCTTTTTCTACGGCACCTGCGGTAAACGGATTTGTCAGCCCCGACATTTTTAATAAATTTAAGTATGTATCGTTACCGCCCGCTCTGCAAAGAGTAACGTAATCTTTCCACGCAGATTTATGGTCGGCTTTGTCTTTGCCGTAAAATTCGTATGCCGATATTTGTGCCAAAGCGTAATCGATATAATAAAACGGATAAAGGAATACGTGCTGTTTTTGCATCCAAAAACCGCCTTTAGACAAAAACTCGTCTCCGTCGTAATCACGCCAAGGCATATATTTACGCTCGATTTTTTTCCATACGGCAAGCCTGTCGTCGCTAGTCATCTTCGGGTTATGAAAAACTTCGTGTTGGAATTCGTCCACCGCAGCCATATAAGGCAGCCCCATCAGTCTGTCCGCAATAAGCGCATATATCGCTTTATCGGTATTATCCCCGAAAAATTCTTTCGCGTAAGGTATTGTAAAATGCTCCATGGCGATAGAATGGATTTCGCAGACTTCCATTGTGGCGTCGACAGTCTCTGTAAGCATATTATTGCGCATAGACAAATAAAAATTAAAACAATGTCCCGCTTCGTGCGTCAAAACACGGTGATCCGCGCCCGTTCCGTTAAAGTTGGAATAAATAAACGGCGCGCCGTAATTGGGCAATACCGAGCAGTAACCGCCCATGTGTTTATTGGGTTTTGTTTCAAGATCAAATAGTCCGTGTTCGACCATAAAATCGAAAAACTCGCCCGATTCGGCGGAAATATCGCGGTACATCTTTTGAGTTTTTTCAATAAGCTCTTCCGTCGTGCCGATAGGATTTGCGTTTCCGTCGGGGAACATAATTTTTTCGTCGTAATAACGCAGCTTTTCAATACCGAGTCTTTCCGCTTGCTTTTTAGCCAGTTTCCCCGCCAAAGGAGTAATAACTTTTAGTATCTGCTCGCGGAAAGCCTCAACGTCTTTTTCATTGTAGTCAAAACGGTGGCGAACAAGATATATCATATCTATGTAACTGTTAAATCCCAAACGTTTAGCCATTTTGGAGCGAATATTAACAAGTTGCTGAAATATATTATCTAG
The DNA here is from genome assembly GCA_028710055.1 of Clostridia bacterium. GTDB lineage: Bacteria > Bacillota > Clostridia > Christensenellales > CAG-314 > JAQUSX01. Next base: position 18,772 of record JAQUSX010000001.1, read on the forward strand.
TTTTTCCGAAATATTTTCGTACATTTTTGACCACGCTTGCATCGCTCTTTTTCTAATGTCGCGGTCTTGGTTTTCCATAAGTTTTAACAATCCGTAAAAATTACATTTTTTCCCGTCGAATGTGCAAGCCTGAGTAGCGACGAGTTTTGAGTAGTCCATCGTCAGTTTGTTTTCTTTCATTACCAAAAAAATATTTTTTGCCGACGTCGTCTTATTGTCCGCTTCCAGTTGCTTGAAAAAAATCTCGCCGTATTTAATGGAAAATTCCTTTCTGAAAGGAGTGTTAAGTATAGCTTTATAAGCTCTTTTTGCCACGAAAGTAAACAACGCTATATTTTTGTAAAAATATTTCATTTCCGCTTCATAAAACTTATCCGCGGTATTTATGTGCTGTCTGATTTGACACAAATTTCCGTTAGTCGCCATATCGCTTCTTAACTGCTCGATTTTCATCAAAGCGTCGTCAGCCGTCTGAAAATTTTTTGCGTTTTCAAAAGATTTTATAGCCGTAACAAAATCTTTTTTCATTTTACCAAAATCAATTCTTTTGAATTCGATTTCGGAAAATTTACCGAATTGTTGAAATTCCATTTTACACACTCCTTAAAATATACTTGGTGGCATAATTGTACCAAATTAAAAAAACCTTTGCAACAACGGGCAACGAATAGTTGACAAAATTTGGTCAATAAAATTGATTTTAAAATTTTTTTTGCCGTTTTTGAACAATACTCAAAAAAATTGACAAAATTTTCTAATAGTGGCATACTTATCGGGTAAAAAATAAACTTTATGATAAGAAAAAATTTTAGAAAACTTAGTAATTACCAAATTATCGCAATAGCGTATATGTTGGTTATATTGACGGGCGCGGCGGTTTTGTCCCTGCCTATCTCTTCAAAAACGGGCGGTTTTACCGACTTCTTTGACGCGCTTTTCACGTCCACAAGCGCGACTTGCGTGACGGGGCTTGTTGTTTATGACACGTTTACTCATTGGAGCGGTTTTGGTCAAGCGATAATACTTTTGCTTATCCAAATCGGCGGTATGGGATTTATGACGATAACGACTTTGTTTATATTGTTTGTGAAGCGTCATCTTACTCTGTCGGAAAAAACGCTTTTCGCACAATCCGCTTCGGCTATGAATCTTGGCATTGTGGGCGTTTTGATAAAGCAAATAGCTCTCGGCACATTAATATTCGAAGCTACTGGCGCGGCTTTACTTTCCATCAGATTTATTCCCGTTTTCGGCTGGGGGCAAGGTATCTGGGCTGCGGTATTCCATTCCGTTTCCGCTTTTTGCAACGCTGGTTTCGACATAATGGGCGGACTTGGAGAGTTTTCGTCATTGACGTATTTTTCGGGCGACGTCCTTGTAAACCTTGTTATTATGTGCCTTATCGTTATCGGCGGACTCGGATTTTTGGTTTGGGGAGATATCATGCGCAGCAAGTTCCGCATTAAAAGGTTTTCGCTGCATACCACGATAGTAATTTGGACAACGTTAATATTAATACTGACTGGCGCGGCACTGTATTTCGGTTTTGAATACAATGGAGCTATGACGGGAATGAGTTTCGGACAAAAAATTATGGCGGCGTTTTTCCAATCTATAACTCCGCGTACGGCAGGCTTTAGCACTCTAAATCAAGCCGCTCTTTCCGACAGTTCAAAGCTGCTCACTATTACGCTAATGCTTATCGGCGGCTCGTCCGGTTCTACCGCAGGCGGTATCAAGACCACCACTTTTGCCGTTGTATTATTAACGATAAAAAGCATAATACAAAGAAAACGCTCAGTCAACGCGGGAAAAAGACGACTTGCGGAAACTACCGTTTACGAAGCGTCGTCGATATTTTTCCTTTATCTATTCGTCGTTGTTATCGCCACGATAACGCTTTGCGCAATCGAGCCTTATACTCTGACGCAAATTATGTTTGAAATAGTTTCGGCTATCGGCACAGTCGGACTGTCGACGGGCATCACCCCGACGCTGACTGTCGCTTCAAAAGCCATTATCATACTGCTTATGTACGGGGGCAGAGTAGGCGTGCTGTCGTTTGCAATGATATTCGCAAACAAAAAACCGTCGCCGCCGATTGAACGCCCCGTTGAAAAAATTATCGTAGGCTAGTAAAAATTACCGTAGTAAAAAAGGAGATATTCATAATGAAATCCGTTTTAGTAATAGGAATGGGAAAATTTGGAAAATTCCTTGCCACAAAATTGCAGGAGCTCGACAATGACGTTATGGTCATAGACAAAGACGAAGCCATAATCGAAGATATCGCTTCCCGTTTTGCCAACGCGCAAATAGGCGATTGCACCAACCCCGACGTTTTGCGCGCTCTCGGCGTTGACGAATTTGACGTATGTTTTGTCGCTTTTGACGAAAATTTTCAATCATCGCTTGAAATCACTTCTCTTTTGTCTGAGATGGGCGCGAAAAAAATCGTATCTATGGCAAGCCGCGAAACGCAGGCAAAGTTTTTGCTTCAAGTAGGCGCGAGCGAAGTCGTTTATCCCGAAAAAGATATAGCCGAAACTCTTGCTGTAAAATACAGCTCTTCAAATATATTCGATTATTTTCCGCTTACCGATGAATATTCTATCGTGGAAATTCCTATTCTCCCCGAATGGGCGGGCAAAACGATAGCGAAAGTCGACGTCAGAAAAAATCACAACCTTAATATTTTGGCAATAAAAAATAACGGCGAATTGCTGCCGTCCCCAAACCCCGATTATTGTTTTTTGCCTGACGACCATATTATAGTTCTCGGCAATCAAAACGAAGTTCTCGCTATCGCTTCAAAAACTGAGAAATAATATTTCGCTTTAAAATTAGGATTTTAAATTTGTAAGTCGTTTGCAAAATTTTATTCGAAAGTTATAGCTTCAATAAAATAATAGTTTTTAAGCAATATAAAACCCCGCATAATTCGCGGGGTTTTTTGTAGTTGCATAAAAAATCGTAAAGCTTTCATATATTGCTTTCATATAATAAAACAGGAGGAAAGAATATATGATTGCGGCTACTTCGTCAATAACGGTAATAGTGTATACCATTATCGAAATATTGAAGTATTTTACCAAAAACAACGAAAAATTCAAAGTTTTTATACCGATTATCGCAGGCGTTTTGGGAGCAGCTATCGCGACAGCGGTATATTTTTTATCGCCGTCATTGATGGGTTTTAAAAGCTTGTTTGACGCATTGGTAGTAGGGCTGGTGAGCGGACTGGCTGCTACGGGTACCAACCAGATTTTTAAACAGCTAACCAACGGCAATTAAACCGTGACCAACCCGGTGTCGGTAAGACGATAAACGGTATCGCAGACTTCATCAATAAATTTTCTGTCGTGCGATACGCTGATTATCGCGCCGGGAAACTTTGACAAAACGCGGCGTATCGAAGGGTTTGTAATCGGGGAAAAATTGCGCGTAGGCTCGTCCAGTATCATTACTTCACAATCAGATAAAGCCATTTTGAGATAAAGAAGCTTTGCCTTTTGTCCGCCCGAAAGTCCGCTAACTGGTCGGCACATCTCATCCGCGCGGTATTTCATACAACCCAGATACGTCCGCGCTTTTGTAGTTCCTTCCTTTGTGCCGTCGGTCAAAAAATCTATCGGGGTAGCCATAGGGTCCAGTTCGTCGAAATAATTTTGCGGCATATACGCGACCTTAAAAACTCCGCTGTTTTTTAAATATTCATAGATTTTTTTTATAAGAGTGGTTTTGCCTATTCCGTTATTGCCCGTGATACAAATTTTTTTCGGACCGACAATTTTCAGATTTATGTTTTTTGACAGCGTTTTATCGTATATTTTCAGTTCGTCCAAGGCAAAATCCAAGACTACTTTACCGTTGGGAATACTCACGCTGTAACAGCCTGTCGTAACGGCTTCTTCAAAATCGGGAAACTCG
>JAQUSX010000083.1 GCA_028710055.1 Clostridia bacterium
GGAAGCGAAACTCGGCGAGACTTCCAGCATATGCGAACCGAGTTCCAATTCGTTTCCCGCCGTAAGGTCATAAGTGTAATCTTCCATAAATCCTGTCGCGCCGTTTCGTTTTTCAGCCATTTTGCACATCACTGCCATCATTGCGCTAGTTTTGTAATCGCCTTCCGCGCCGAAGCCGATACCCTTTGCCATAAGATTCTGAACGGCGAGCCCCGGCAGCTGTTTTAATCCGAATAGGTCCTGAAACGTGTCCGTAAAAGCGCCTATGCGGTTTTCACTTAAAAACCTTTCCAAGGCCGCTTCGTACTTCGCCTGTTCCCTGACAGAATCTATATTTTCCGTATTCAAATCATATACCGCTTGGTATTCGCGGATTTTGTCGTCTATTTCTTTTTCGGAAATTTCATCTATTTTGTCTACCAGTTCTCCTATTCCGTAGTAGTTTACGCGCCAGCCGTAACGTATCTGGCTTTCTACTCTATCGCCGTCCGTAACTGCTACTTCACGCATATTGCTGCCGAACATAGCGACGTTGAGTTTTTTTGAAAATACTAGCGCTGCCGCTACTTCCGCGAATTTTTTAATTTTTGCGATAACGTCGGGATGACGGTAATACCCCGCGACGATTTCTCTTTTAATCCCCAGCCGCGTACATATGAATCCAAATTCCTTGTCCCCATGCGCGGATTGGTTAAGATTCATAAAATTCATATCTATAGTCCCGTAGGGAAGCTTTTCATTGGCTTGGGTATGCAGATGAAGCATAGGTTTGTTAAGGATTTGCAAGCCTTCTATCCACATTTTTGCGGGTGAAAAAGTGTGCATCCAACATATCACTCCAACGCATTCGTCATCGCTTGAAGCCGCAACGAATGTTTTGGTAACCTCGTCGCTGTTACGCACTGTAGGCTGCCAGATAATTTCCACATCGTCGCCAAGATTTTTATTTAAAAATTCTACAATTTCTTTGCTGTCGACAGCGACTTTTCTCAGCGTTTCTTCGCCGTACAAGTCCTGACTGCCCGTTATAAAATATATTTTCATTTTATTTTTCTCCGTTTTGCCCGTACGTCGCATTTTCGCCGTGTTTTCTATCGTAATGTTTGTCCAACAGATATTGATCCACTCGCTTCACGTTCGGATTAATATTTTCAGTCAAATAAGCCGTTTTAGCGCATTCTTCCGCAACCGAAGCGTTAAATACCGCTTCGCCCGCGTTTTCGCCCCACGCGAAAACTCCGTGGTTTTTTACAAGACAGGCGGGGATCGCCATAATGTCATTATTGCAAAAAGTTTCCACTATTACTTTTCCCGTATTAAGCTCGTATTCGTTTTCGATTTCATTTTTTGTAAGAGCTCTGGTGCAGGGAATATCACCGAAAAAATAATCGGCATGAGTAGTGCCGTAGGCCAAGATATTTTTACCCGCCTGCGCAAAAGACGTCGCATAAGTGCTGTGAGTATGAGCGACGCCGCCTATTTGCGGAAATTTATTATAAAGCGCCAGATGAGTGGGCAAATCCACGGAAGGTTTTAGATTCCCTTCTACAGTTTTTCCCGCCAGGTTTACCACAACCATATCTTTTACGGTAAGTTTTGCATAATCCACACCGCTGGGTTTGATTACCACAAGCCTGCTTTCGCGGTCGATTCCGCTTGCGTTGCCCCATGTGTATATAACCAAACCGCGCTTGACAAGTTCCTGATTTGCAAGCAAAACTTTTTGTTTCAATTCTTCTAACATAATATTTATTTTAATTATTCGAAATACTCGATAGCCGATTTTTCTATCGGCAGACACTTTTTGTAGCGGTCCAAAAATTTTTCGAATCCGATAACGTCTTCACGTTTCGGTAGGACCGTTTTTTCAATTTTTCCCGAAAAGATTTTGTCCGACAAAAACTTTTCGAGCGTCGTTCCGTTGCCGTCGGTCATATAGGCGGCGAGCAACGCTATTCCCCACGCTCCGCCTTCGCCTGCGGTATCTAAAACCGTAACGGGCGTATCGATTGCGGCAGCCATAATTTTTTGAGCGACGTTCTTATTTTTAAAGAAACCGCCGTGTCCGAAAACCCGATCGATTTTCACGTTCTCTTTTTTAAAAAGTATATCTAAGCCCATTTTAAGAACGCATAAAGACGAATACAAGTTCGCGCGCATAAAATTTGCAAGATTGAATTCGCTTTCGGGAGAATGTACGAACAGCGGTCTGCCTTCGGTGAGTCCGATTATATGTTCACCGGAATAGAAATTAAAAGCCATTAAATTACCGCAATCCGCGTCTCCTTCCAGAGCTTTATTAAAAAGCAAATTATATAAATTAGATTTATCCACATCGGCGTTCAATAATTTCGCTAATTCCGAGAAAATACTCACCCATGCGTTTATATCGGTTGTGCACGTGTTGCAATGCACCATAGCTACGGGTTTCCCTGTGGGGGTGGTAACAGTATCTATTTCGGGATAAACGCCTTCCAAATTCTTATCCAAAACTATCATAGCGAAAACCGACGTACCGGCGGACACGTTGCCCGTTTTAGGTGAAACGCTGTTTGTCGCCGTCATACCCGTTTCAGCGTCGCCTTCGGGCGGACAAAGCGGTATGCCGGCTGATAAATTACCGCTGGTATCGAGCAGTTTTGCGCCTTCTTCCGTCAAATATCCTGCGTTTTGTCCCGCTGTCATTATTTCAGGAAGAATATCCGGTAATTTCCAAGGCAATTTATTCGGCGCGATTTTATTTTCAAAAAGCGCCGCCATTTTCGTGTTGTATATAGGCGCATCATTCTCAAGCGGGAAAATCCCCGACGCTTCTCCTATCCCTACCGCTTTTCTACCGGTAAGTTTCCAATGCACGTAGCCCGCCAATGTGGTAAGGTACGCGATGTCTTTCACATGCTCTTCTTTATTCAAAATCGCCTGATACAAATGCGCTATGCTCCACCTTTGGGGAATGTGAAAATTAAACAGCCCTGTAAGCTCCTTGGATGCTTGCTGTGTGATGGTGTTTCTCCATGTACGGAAAGGCACAAGTTGTTTATCGTTTTTGTCGAAAACCATATATCCGTGCATCATCGCGCTGAAACCGATCGCTTTTACTTTTTTTAGCGTTATGCCGTATTTGAATTTTACTTCGTCAACCATTTTTGCGAAGCTGTCCTGAAGTCCGTTCCAAATGTCAGTATCCGAATACGTCCAAATCCCGTTTTCGTATTTATTTACCCATTCATGGCTTCCCGAAGCGATAGGCGCGTAACTTTCGTCGATAAGCACCGTTTTTATGCGCGTCGAACCGAATTCGATTCCGATCGCTCCTTTTCCTTCATTCACGGTTTTTCTGCCCTGTTCGGTTGATAAATACATTTTTTTATCCTTCTTGTTTTTTCTTAGATTTAGCTTATTTAGTATAGCATAATGATTTAGTTTTGGACAAGAGCGCAATTTGCGCTGCGTAGCCCACGGCGACGGTAAAAGACAGAGTAGTTTTACCCTGCCTTTTACGCGTATCAACAGACGGGTGAACCGTTTGTTAAAATTTTATAGGAAATACGCGACCGCGCGCTGGCAAGCTACCATCAGCCATGTTGTCCAAAGCATTGCGGTAAATACGCCCGCGTAAATACTGTTTGTACGGTTTGTGATATAGCAGTTCAAAGCGTTACCTACTATAAAGCTCAGGAACATCGTAGTTATGCCGTTGCTGCCAAGGAGCCAATACAAATCCACAAACATAACGTCGCGGTGCAAGGTATACAGACAAATCATCAATATGATACGCAGTACTACAAGACCTACAGCGCCGATAAGTCCTCCCAGAGCGACCGATCCCAGCATGCCTTTGACGTTGTTTCTGTCGCCGTTGTTCATATTAATACTTCTTGCCGCCAAGCTGCCGAAAATGAAATAAGGCAACTGGCAGATAAAGAAGATCAGATATATGAACCACCTATGCTGCTCGATCGGATTGACGGAAAATGCGATAATGTGAATATTTGTATTTGTAACAGCTTTCATTCCTAGGAAAATCAGATAAGTCGAAGCCATTACTATTACCGCATATAACAAAGATTTTAGTACGTATTTAATGCTGAACTTGTTGGAATCTATTGTGGTTGCAAAACCGTAATTTCTCCAATTGCCGCCGTGATTTTTACCGTAAATAAAGTGATAAATGCCGAAGAAAATCAAGTAAGCGGCTGCGGTTATAACCGACCATCCCATCCACAATCCATACTCTTTGGATTTCAGTGTTATAAACCAGGTAAACTTCGTATACATGCCCGTCGTAACCATTAGTCGGAACGTAAGAACAGGAATTACGATTAGAATAACAAGCGCAATCCACCACTGCCATGAATTTTTCTTGAAGCCGACAAGAGGTAGCGCGGGAAGTTCGAGTTTTTTGAAGAATTTTGTTTTAAGCAATGCGGTTACGATAAGGAATATGAAACTTCCCAAGCAAAGGTACAGCAAAGCTGAACCGACATGCTCGAATCCCCAAACCTGATTCGTTGCAGCAATGCTGTTCGGCATAGGAGAAACGTCGTCGATTATATTAAGAAAATCGGTAATAGTTTCTCTGTCGATAGGATAATACATATGCGCGCAATGCTCGGTCAGGACTATACGTCCCGTTTTCGCATTCCAATCGCCGTATTTTTGATCGACTACCAAAGTCTGGTC
>JAQUSX010000084.1 GCA_028710055.1 Clostridia bacterium
AGAGTCGGCGCGATTTCCACGGCTAGCTCGGCGTCGACTAATAGGCAGGACAATAAAGATTGTTCCGCTTCGAGATTATTCGGCAGCGTTCTGCCTTTAATTTTGTTTTCTTGTGGCATAAGCAAATATTCCTAGATTTTTGTTAAACTAAATTATACAATAACCGCCGAGATATTACAAGCGATATCTCAAAAGTACAGTACCTATTAAGAAAAATTTTGAGTTTCATAAGTTTAAGTAAGATTTATTTTTTTTGTATAAAAAATAGTAATTCATTTATTGGTATTTTTTTTAGCTTTTTATAATTTCAAAATAGATTTTTTACTTTTCTTATACGAAGCGTGAAAATGAAATATTTTTGCCTATAAATACGGACGATTTTTTTCAGTTGCTCGACAGCAATTAAAAATAGCGTAATGAGTTAAATTGCCCGAAACATTAAAAACGATAATTTTACAAGTAACTACAAACCGATTATTTAAGGCAGTTCGTCTATGAAATTTCTATTTTGCGTTGCGTTTTCATTTGAATTTTCATTATTTTCAGGCGTGTTCGGGCGTTTTTCAGTACCCTTTATTACCACTCTCGGGGCGGTGGAATACGTATCGGAGTGCAGTAATTTTCTCTTTACTTCCTTGCCATTCTTATAATAAATTAGATACGCTTCCGCTTTGACAAAATCACTTCCGTACGTCAATACATAACTTTCGTCGTCGTAAAAAACTTTGTCGGCGTATTTTTTTTCCGTGTCGTAAATGATATTTTCCTGCGGCGGCTCGCGTGTGATTTCCACGCTTTTTCTTTCTATTTTGTAAGGATTTTCTATTCCGTAGATATAAAACGTCGCCCTTCCCCAGCTGGACGTTGAGGAAATATAAATATCGGCTCCCGTATTGTTTTCAAAAATAAGGTCTGCGTTTGCGCTGTTTACCATAGCGTCAAAGCCAGGTAAAACGTATCCGCTGACGAGCGTATGACGACTACGCGAAATAACGTCTATTCCCGATAAAAGCAAAGCGTTATACAATGTAGACGACACTTGGCAAACGCCGCCGCCAACGCCGTCCACATATTCGCCGTTTAAGATTATTTTTGACATTCTATATCCGTTTTTTTCCGTCCGCTCGCCCGTTATAAAATTGAAACTCGCTCTTTCGCCTTTTGCTAATTTTAGTCCGTCAAACGCTTTAAGGGCTTTTGCCACGTTAAAACTTCTATTGGGTCCCGAAGAAGCGAACGACGTTGAAAATTTACCCCTTAACGTTGTTGCCGCTTTTGCTTGAGAAAGAGTAAAATCCGCCTTGATACTGTAGACTGGAAACTCTATTTTTGTTTTTCCGTTAAAGATAGATTCATAAAGAGCGTCGTAATCCAAACTCCGTCCGTCCGTATGCGAAACATAGCTGACCTCGCCGTTTTTTACTTTAAAACTGGCGTTTTGCGGTTTTTTATTTATCGATTTTTCGGCTTGTTCAAAAATTTTATTGATATTGGGGAAAATATAACACAGCGTTTGTTTTGAAGTAAACCCGTCTTCTTTCAATTCGTCCGCACGCATTTTTTTGTACCGCAAAGAACGATATACCGCTCTATCGTTTATCTGCTGTTCATTCAACTGCGAAACGTTATCGAGTAAACGATATTTATACGTTTTGCCCTGCCACTCAAAAACAAAATCGGATTCATAATTTTGCGCAAAAGCATAAATGGGCATAAAAAAGCTCACAATCATAATAATTGCGAGCGAAAGAATTACGGCTTTTTTCAATTTGGTTTATTCCCCGAGCTGTAATATTTTTCTGGTAAGTTTATTCGGCGTAAAAAATTCTTCGCCGCCGTGGGAAAAATCGTGAAAATCGCTTCCTCCCGTTACGATGAGTTTGTATTTATCCGCCAAAGACTTGTAAAACTGTCGCTCGTAGATAGTATGCGAAAAATAATCCGCTTCAATACCGTCGATTCCGTATCCTACAAGAGAATGCAAATAATCCGCCAAAGTGTGCTGCGCCATTTTTAAGTTTTTCGGATGCGCGAGTACGGCTTTTCCGCCAAACTCATGCGCTATCGTAATTGCTTCGGCGGGGGTAAGCCTTTTTGCGGGAACATAAGCTTTTTTGTCCACGCCGAGATATTCTTCAAAAGCATCCAAACGGCTTGCCAAATAACCCGATTTTACCATTTCGTCGGCAATGTCGGGTCTGCCTACAGTTTTACCGTTGGCGTTATGATAAATTTTGTCAAGATCTATTGTTATGCCGAAATCATTTAGTTTTTCCACTATCATATAATTTCTGGCGCGGCGCAACTCGCTTACATATTCCAGTCTTTTATGCAAATCACTACTTAAGTAATCTAAATTATAGATAAGAATATGCACTTCGGTAACGTCGAAACAACTCATTTCTATGCCGGGCAAAACTTTTATACCTAACTCGGAGCCTCTTTTAATCGCTTCTCCTACCCCGTCAACGGTGTCGTGATCGGTAAGAGATATCGCGTCAAGCTGCCTGAGAACAGCGCGCTCAACGACCTCAGAAGGCGTAAGTTGTCCGTCGGAAACGGTTGAATGTAGGTGAAAATCACAATTCATACTTTACCTAGTATAACACACGGAGTGTATTTGTCAACGAGAATAAATATAAAAATTAGGCAAGGCTAACAATATATCACGGGCTAAATTCATTTGACCTAATAAACGGATATGGTATAATAAAAGCAGCAAAAATCATACAAAAGTTTCGAAAAATTCATAGGAGGATTATATATGGCTCAATATTCCCACGAAGTACAGAATATGACGTGCGTGGCAAAAGGATGTAATCACGGTCCCGCTCCCATTCCTGAAGAGGGCAAATGGGTTCAGTCAAAAGAAATAAAAGATATTTCCGGCTTGACTCACGGCGTAGGCTGGTGCGCTCCGCAGCAAGGCAGCTGCAAGCTTACTCTTAACGTAAAAGAAGGTATTATCGAAGAAGCTTTAATCGAGGTTATGGGCTGCTCGGGTATGACGCACTCCGCCGCAATGGCAGGCGAAATACTGCCAGGTAAAACCATATTGGAAGCGCTTAATACCGACCTTGTTTGCGACGCGATTAATACGGCCATGAGAGAACTGTTCTTGCAAATCGTTTACGGCAGAACCCAGACGGCTTTTTCCGACGCGGGACTGCCCATTGGCGGCGCGCTTGAAGACCTTGGCAAAGGTATGCGTTCTCAAACAGGCACGATATATTCGACAAAAGCAAAAGGCGTAAGATACCTTGAACTTACTGAAGGTTACGTCACAAAACTCGCGCTTGATGAAAACGACGAAATTATCGGCTACGAATACGTTCATCTTGGAAAACTTATGCAAATGATTACCGAGGGCGTAAGCGGCAACGAAGCTTTGGAAAAATCCACTAACCATTACGGCAGATTTAACGAAGCGGTAAAATACATCAATCCGCGCAAGGAATAGGAGGGTAATTTTATGAGTATTGTTTTTGAAAATTATGACAGAAGAAAAGAAAAATTAAACGCGGAATTACCCAAATTCGGCATTAGCAGCCTTGATGAAGCCAGAAATATTTGCGCCGGCAAAAATATCGACGTGGAAAAAATAGTAAAGGGTATTCAACCCATAGCGTTTGATAACGCCGTTTGGGCATACACCTTGGGCTGCGCGATAGCCATTAAAAACGAAGTAAAAACGGCAGCCGAAGCTGCTACCGCGATCGGACAGGGATTGCAGGCATTCTGTATTCCGGGAAGCGTTGCCGACAACCGCAAAGTAGGCTTGGGTCACGGCAATCTCGGCGCAATGCTTCTTACGGAAGACACTCAATGTTTCTGTTTTTTGGCGGGACATGAAAGTTTTGCCGCTGCGGAAGGCGCTATAGGTATCGCTATGAAAGCGAACAAAGTCAGAAAAAGCGAACTGAGAGTTATTTTGAACGGTTTGGGCAAAGACGCGGCGTATATAATTAGCCGTGTGAACGGTTTCACATACGTTCAAACAAAATTTGATTATTATACCGAAAAACTCACCATAGTCCGTGAAAAAGCTTTCGGCAAAAGCGAAAGAGCAAAAATACGCTGCTACGGCGCGGACGACGTCGGCGAAGGCGTAGCTATTATGCGTTACGAAAAAGTAGACGTTTCTATTACGGGCAACAGCACGAACCCCACCCGTTTTCAACACCCCGTCGCGGGAACATACAAAAAATGGTGCGTTGAAAATAATAAAAAATATTTCTCCGTCGCTAGCGGCGGAGGTACGGGTAGAACGTTGCACCCCGACAATATGGGCGCGGGTCCCGCTTCTTACGGTATGACCGACACAATGGGCAGAATGCACTCTGACGCGCAGTTCGCGGGCAGCAGTTCCGTTCCCGCTCACGTTGAAATGATGGGACTTATCGGAATGGGCAATAACCCGATGGTAGGAGCTACGGTTGCTTGCGCAGTAGCGGTTATTGAAGCGAAAAAATAAAATAACTAATTTTTTATTATAAAAAATAAAGCGGGTTTTTACCCGCTTTATTTTTTTTCTCAATATTTTTATTTTATTTTCCGTAAGTTGTTTATCTTATTTTTAAACTTGCTTTTTAATAGTAATACCGATTAAACGCAAACCTAAGTTTC
>JAQUSX010000085.1 GCA_028710055.1 Clostridia bacterium
AACGGTGATAAGCTGCAAAAACATATTTTTTTCTTCTTTTGACGAAAAACCGAATAATGCCAGCCCGTCCTGTTTGACTTGCAGATACGTGAACAGTTGGGACTTTTCACCAACCTTAAAATTTCTGGCGGCATTAACGGAAAAGGTCAAAGAATAACCTATGCCGTTATTTTCCACAACGATTTTGTCGCCGTCTATTTCCACCACTTCGCCGCAAATAAAATCTAACATAATTTCACCTTTAATTTTCGAGTCAGTTGATTTTTTTTATAATTTATCATCTATATTTTTTACTTGCTTTTTTGTATTTTCTTTTACGTACTGTCCGATAAGATAATCGGACATAAATATCAGCCAAATGCCGAAATGATATTGCATTAAGTAGTTAAACGTTGCCAAAAAATCGCCCCAAGTTAAAATGATAGTCATTATCAAAAACAGCACTTCAACTAAATAAATGTAAAAAAGTTTATTGTACGGTCTAGAGCGATACATAATCAGTCGAATAATGTAGGTCAATAAAATTAAAATAATTATCGAAATCATAATTATCTGCAAAATATCGCCCCACATAAACGTAATTATTAGCAGCGGAATACCGAACATAATTCCGCAGATACCGCAAATTATACCGAAAAATAATTCTCTTTTTTTCAAAATATTTCTCCTCGTTTTAGACTAATTTTTGCTATTATCCAATTAAAAAACCATCGCTGGCGCGGAAAGTATTAGCGTGGGTTAACGCAACGGCAAGCGCGTCCGCAGCATCGTCGGGCTTTGGAATTTCATTAAGTCCGAGTAAAACCTTTACCATTTGCTGAATTTGATTTTTATCCGCTCTGCCGTAACCCGTCAGCGCTTGTTTTATCTGTAAAGGCGTATATTCGTATAGCTTGCCAACGTGACGGATAGCGACGGAAAGCAAAACGCCCCTAGCTTGCGCAACGTTAATCGCCGTTGTTACGTTTCTCGCAAAAAACAGCTCTTCGATAGCGATAACGTCGGGTTTGTATTTAGTAAAAAGCTGTTCGGCGGCGTCGCATATCAAAGCCAGTCTTACGGGCACGGTTTCTTCTTTAGGCGTTCTTATTACGCCAAAATCCACCGCCTTATGTTTTCTGCCGTCGGTATCTAGGATCCCGTAACCGACTATCGCAAGCCCCGGGTCAAAACCCAATATTCTCATCGCTTCTCCTAGTTTTCTTTGGTTTTGTTTGCAAATACAATCCTTTTTAGCGATTTTTACGTAAAAATAATCATTTCAGTTTTTAAATCTTTCTTGTTAAATCGTCTATATAAATGATAATCTTTACCGTGATTTTAGTCAATACAAAAATTGGCGGCAGTATGCCGCCTAAAAATTTTGTTTTTTAATTATTCTTCTTCGTCGTCGGGCAGGTCGACATTGTGATAAACGTTTTGAACATCGTCGTCGTCCTCCATCGCCTCTATCATCTTTTGAAAACGAGCAAGGTGATCGGCTTCTAGCGTGACCGTAGTTTGAGGCACCCATTCAATTTCCGCCGAAATCAAATTTACGTTTTTGTCCGTAAGGTTGTTTCTTACGGTATTAAAGTCCGACGGAGAAGTATTTATGACAAATATATCATCTTCAACCGACACGTCGTCCGCGCCGCATTCGATAGCAAGCTCAAATATTTCGTCTTCGGTTTGGTTTTCCGCTCTGTCGGCTACGATAACGCCTTTTTTATCAAACATAAAAGAGACGCAGTTGGACGTGCCGAGCGCGCCGCCGAACTTGTCAAACAAATATCTTACTTCGCCCGCCGTGCGGTTTTTGTTATCGGTCAAACAATCAACCAAAACTGCGCTTCCGCCGATACCGTAACCTTCGTAGAGTAAACTTTCGTAATTTACGGTACCAAGTTCGCCCGCCGCTTTTTTTATGCTGCGGCTGATGTTGTCGTTTGGCATATTGTTGATTTTCGCCTTTTGGACGATATCAAACAGTTTGCTGTTTGTATTCGGATCGCTTCCGCCCGATTTTACCGCCACCGCTATTTCTCTGCCGATTTTGGTAAAAATTTTCGACCTTGCCGCGTCGCCTTTGGCTTTTTTATTTTTAATATTATTCCATTTGCTGTGACCTGACATATCAAATCTCCTTATTGCTAAGTTCGTACATAATGACGCCCGCCGAAACCGCCGCGTTCAGCGATTCAAACCCGTTTTTCATAGGAATGGCGACTGTTTTTGAGCAATTTTTCTTGGAAAATTCGCTGACGCCGTTTCCTTCGTTACCGATGACGATAGCGTGATTAGCGGAAACCTTGATTTTAAAAACGTTTTCTCCGCCCATATCCGCGCAAAGAATCTCGCATTTATCTTTTACGACTGAAAAAATTTCCTCAATATCGCCTTGATAAATATTGAGAGCAAAGTGAGCCGACATAGCCGCTCTCATTACTTTTGGTGAAAACGGATCAACGCAATCATTTAGGTAAATATCGTCGTAACCGCAAGCCGCCGCCGTACGCATAATCGCGCCCAAATTGCCCGGATCTTGCAGTCCATCAAGAATAAGACATTTACCCTTTGGCGGACGCACAAAGGTATCGGGCAGTTTTAATACCGCCACGACGCCTTGCGCCGTAACCGCTTCACACACGCTGTCGACAACGAATTTTTTAGCCGCAAAAACGGGAAAATAATATTCTTTTTTGCAAAATTCACTTGTTTCATCGCATAAAACATATTCGATTTTTTGATTGAACCTAACGGCTTCGTTTACCAACTTTTCGCCTTCAATTAAATACATTCCGCTTTCAATGCGGTATTTTTTTTGCAGCAGGCGCTTTGTGTTTTTGACCGTTTGGTTATCGGTTGACATAATCATATATTGGTAAAAGAGTCTTCAATTAATTTATTGAAGACTCGTATAAAGACCTATTTTAAATTTGCTTTTGCGGTGTCTGTGAGTTGAGTAAACGCTTTCGCGTCAGAAACTGCTATTTCCGCCAAAACTTTTCTGTTAAGGTCTATTTTTGCGGCTTTTAATCCGTACATAAATTTGCTGTAAGACATTCCGTTAGCGCGGGCTGCGGCGTTAATACGGGCAATCCAAAGACTGCGCATATCTCTTTTGCGCAAACGTCTTCCAACATAAGCGTATTGATATGATTTCATAACCGCTTGTCTAGCGATACGGTAGTTAGTTGATTTTAATCCAAAATAACCTTTGGCAAGTTTTAATATTTTTCTGCGTTTTTTAACCGCATTAACTGCACGTTTTATTCTCATTATTTATCGTCCTCCAATTTAATACGGCAACATCTTTTTCACGGTCTTTTCCTGCGTTTGGTCAACGTAAGAACTGCCGCGCAAATCGCGAATACGCTTGGTTGTCTTTTTTGTAAGTTTGTGGTTTTTGTTGCACTGCGTTCTTTTGACTTTGCCGGATTTTAGCACGTTAAATCTTTTCTTAGAAGCGCTGTGGGTTTTTTGTTTAGGCATAATATATCATCCTCCGTTAATTTTACTTGTTTGCAATAGGCGAAAGCATCATGGTAATGTTTCTGCCTTCGGCTACGGGCTGTTTGTCAACTTTTGCCGTGTCTTCCAGTCGTGTGTAAAACTTTTTGACAACTTCCACCGCGTCGCCCGCGTAAGCCATTTGGCGTCCTCTCATTCTGAGAGAAACCTTAACTTTATTGCCTTCAGCCAAAAACTTTGCCGCGGCTTTGGCTTTTATGTTAATGTCGTTTTCGTCAATGGTCATAGACAGCCATATTTCTTTGATTTCGGTAATTTTTTGATTGCGTTTCATTTCTTTTTCGCGTTTGCTTTGTTCGTATTTGTATTTATTGTAATCCAAAATTTTGCAAACGGGCGGTACTGCGGTAGGAGATATTTTTACTAAATCCAATCCCTCGTCATCCGCCATTTTTTGCGCTCTGATAACGGGCACAACACCAAGTTGCGATCCGTCCGCGCCGATTAGCCTAACTTCTCTGTCTCTAATTTGTTCATTAGTTTGAAGTTCTTTTATAACCGTTTCCCCCTTATAACAAAAAAATGCGATACAAGATTTGTACCACATACCCAACTAAAATATGTAAAAGACATTTTTGTCTAAAACAAGATTTCTTATTAGCCTACCTAAACAACGCAATTATCGTTTGGTGAGAAGCGGTACTTCTTCTTTGATGCTATTATAATAGCAAAAACGGCTGATTATGTCAACCGTTTTTGTTATCTAATTTATTAACCGTTTTTTGCTATTTTTGGGGTTATTTGTTAGTTAGGTTTGCAGACTTTATTATCAATTTCGTCTTTGAGTAAAGCCGCGAACTCGTCGAAAGTCATTACACCGCGGTCGCCGACTTTGCGCTCTCGTACCGCAACGCTGTCGGATTCCGCTTCTTTATCGCCCACTACTACTGTGTACGGTATTTTGTCAAGCTGCGCTTCACGGATACGGTAGCCGATTTTTTCGTTTCTATCGTCAAGATCCGCGCGTATTCCCATATCTATAAGTTTATCGTAAACTTTTTTTGTGTAGCCGTTTTGCGCTTCCGATATAGGCATAACTCTGACCTGCTCCGGCGCAAACCACAGTGGCAGCGCGCCCGCATATTTTTCAAGCAGCAGTGCGAGAGT
>JAQUSX010000086.1 GCA_028710055.1 Clostridia bacterium
GGAATATTATTGATACCCGCGTCCGCGCCTATACGTATCGTTTCGCGCAATATCTTTTCATCGATATTCACAAGATTACGTCTTGCCATTTTCTCACCTCAATTTTTATGGATTTTTAGGTTATTATACGCTAAAACGCTCTTGCCGTCAATTCCATAAAACAGACTATAAGCTCTTACTTTCAGATAAAGTTTTTTTCGACAAAAACGCGTATGCTTTTAATAGTTTCGGTCTATTGTATCTTTGCGTAAAAATCGGCGGTATTTGCAAAGCAAAATTTACAAATGCTATCGGGAAAGCAAAATTAAATATTGTCGCGTTACAAGGAATAAACAATATCGCCCAGCCGAAAATAGCCATTCCCACGTGCATTACTTCGGCATAAACGGTTTCTTTGGCGAATTTATACAGATATTCCGCCTCTAGTTTTTCCACCTTTTTTTTGTCAAAGTTTGCCATTTTGCCTAGTTCGGGTATCCTGTCCTTCCAATCTTTTATTTTTAAAAAATTGTAAAATCTTTTTTCGTTTTCGCCCACATGAAATATTTTTTTGTCGGGTTCGTAAAGCTTCGCCGGAGCGTATCTAACGGCAAGCGAAACGATAATGTCTATTCCAAACACGTAAACAAAATAAAGCATCGTTTGCAAAAATGCGTACCACACGGGAAAAGCGCCGCCCGAAACTGAAACAATCGTATTCGCGACAAAAATCAAAAGCAATCCGCCGCCTATTATCGTAAGATAAAGTATCATATTTTCTCCTTTTCATCGCACGAAAAAGTCAGTTTTTCGCCGTAAAATTCTTCATATTTATCGACCCACGCTTTGTGCGCCGCGTTTTTTAAGTATTCTATATTTTCCTTCCTGCTAAATTCCTTTTTTGGATAAATAGCGGGCAATATATTAAAAGTAAACTGTTGTTTCGGCAATCCTTCTTCGTCGGTTATGTCTTGATCGCGGAAAGTAATAAAGGTCGGCACTACGGGCACATCATATTTAACCGCGTAAAAGAACGCGCCGTCTTTAAAAGGTCTTGGCTTGCGATAGTTCCACCACATCGCTTGTTCGGGGTAAAATAAAACATATTTGCCTTTTTTTAATACCGTCTTAATGGCTTTGTCGAGGTTTTTTTGCGCTGAATAGTTTTCCGAAAACGGCATAAAGTGTCCCGCTCTTATCATATCGCCCATAAAGCCTTTTTGATTGTTAAACTGCGCTCCCGTTATATATAGCGTGCGGGGATAAAAAGCTTTTTTCGCCACCAAGCAGTCGAATTTGTTTACGTGATTGCAAACCGCTACCGCGCCTTTAAGGTGTTTCAAATTTTCTTTTCCTGTAATTAAAGTCAAGTAATCGTGTTTATGCAGCTTATGCGAAAAAGGCGCGATACAAAAAATACGTTGAAAAAATATCTTTACCGCTTCGCCGAATTTTTTGTGTAAATATCTAAAATTTTCGTCTACTGGCAGCGCTAAGCTAAAATCTATCGGATCGACGTGTTTGTCAAATTCTCCCTTTTTTTCGCATTCCGCTATTTTTTCCAAAACTTCTCTTCTTGTCATAAAAATCACCTTTATTCTATTTGTCCTGAGCAAAATCCACTCTTTCCACGCACACCCATTCCTGCGGATTTTTGTTTGCAAGAGCTTTCCAGATAATTGAGATATAACCCATATAATAAAGCGGATGCGCAAACAAAACTATGAGTTTTCTGCCAAAGTTTATTCTAAGATTTTTTCTGTCGGAAATAAGGCACGCAAGCGTCATAATGAAAAATGAAAGATATATCAGTATCAGCGAGCTTCCCGCCAAAAGCAAAGCCATAGCCCAAGCGGGATTGCCGATTATTCCCAAAACTACCGCCGCTAATATCTGCGCCAGCGTATGTATATACAAACTGCCTATATATAGATAAACTATTTCAAGCGCGTGCGTGTAGTAAATGTTTATCAAATTTTTGCGTGTTTTTTTGATTTTTGAAATCGGCTTCGAATAAAGCCGTCTGCTGTCCACTACTCCCGTCATCCATCTCGTGCGGCGGCTGTTGGTAGCAGCCAGTTGCGGCGCTTCTTCCACGTAAACGTGAGCGTATTCGGTATAATACGTTTCGATGTTTTTCGCAACGCAGTCGTACATAAGCTCAATATCTTCCGTCAGCGTTTGACGATAAGGCCATCCGCCCAAACTTTTAACCAAGTCGCTTCTAAGCATTATTCCCGTGCCTATAGTCATACCCGTTATGTTATGGTCGGACTTAAAGCGGTTGCCGATTTGGTCTATGATTGTCCAAATAACGCCGTTGCAATCGGTAACAAGGTTATTCGCTTTTTTCAAAAGACGGTTTTTGATGAGTCTTTTGCCTTGCACTATTTGCGCTCCGCTAGCTAAGCCCGCGTTCATCTCGGTAAGGAAATTAGCGTCCAGCACACAATCGGCGTCCACAATCAAATATGCGTCATAAAGGTCGGGCGTTTCCGCAAGAATTGACTTCATGCAAAAGTCAAGAGCGTCGCCTTTGCACTTTTGACTTTTATTAACGTAAGATTTTCCGCCTGCGTTTTTTGTAAGGTCTATCGTCGGATCGTCTTCGTGTTTTACTACCGTGAAAAAATCAAAATATTCTTTAGGATACGTTTGATTTTCAATACTAGCCAGTAGCGTTCCGATAACCTTGCTTTCGTCCCTTGCGGGTATTATCAAAGCTATCTTGTTTTGAACTTCGTTAGTAAGTTTTTTTTGCGGACTAATCGCGCCGAACCAACCTATTATTCTCGGTATATACGCCAATAAAGCCAAAGCGGCTATTGAGCCCAATACTATCGCGATAACAAACGTAAAAGTCATAAATTTTTCTCCATTAATAAATTCAAATCGAGTATATCGACAAAAAAATAATAACATCTTATAGGGTACGTCGCGCTATAAAGTCCCGCTTTTGCTTTCTAATAAACGGGCGGGGAAAATTAGAGAAAAATATCAGACTCTCTTAGGAGTAGAATTGGTAGTTTTTTGATTCTATAAAAAATTTTTTTCACTTGCAAAACGATGCTTACTATGCTAAAATAGGCGATATGAAACCTGTAAACGACATTATAGCCGAAAATCTGACAGCGTTAAGAAAAGCTAACGGATTTACGCAAATAGAGCTTGCGGAAAAACTTAATTATTCCGACAAATCCGTATCAAAATGGGAACGGGGCGAAACCATTCCCTCTGTCGACGTATTGGCGGAAATTTGCGCTCTTTACGGGGTGACATTGGACTACCTTATTCACGAACACGCGGAAGAAACGGTAGAATACGAGCATGAAACAAAGGTTTCATCCAACAACAAAATTATCGTTACGCTACTGGCGATACTCGTCGTTTGGCTTTTGGCTATTACCGTATATTTGTACGTTAATATGATTTACAGCGTAAACATGTGGATTGTATATATTTGGGCTGTTCCCGCTTCCTCCATTATAGCTTTAGTTTTCACCTGTATTTGGGGCAAAATAAGGAATAGGTTTATTTTTATGAGCATTTTGGTGTGGTCTTTATTGGCAAGTTTTTATTTGCAATTTTTGCAATACAACTTATGGGGAATTTTCGTTTTGGGCGTACCTCTGCAAATAGCGATAATCTTGTGGTCAAAAATAAAACCTTTGCCCAAAAAAATTAAATAATCTTTTTTGGTGCTACTAATAAAAAAACCGACTTAATTGAGTCGGTTTTATTTTTTTTATATTAAAATATTTCAACTCTTAACACTCTCTCAAATTCAATAGGTTATCTTTTAAATGCAATTATTCTATCAAAAATTATTTCCTTATAATTATTTGCCTTTAATAATTAACTTCGTGTCAAACGTTTAGCGCGCGCCTTTACGGTCAATAATAGCTAGGGTAAGGAGTAAAAAAAATTTATGTCCGACATTTTAAAAATTTTTATTTTTTCCGCCGTAGCGTATATATATTTGTTTATAATCGCAAAGTTGTTGGGGAAAAAACAGATTGCGCAACTTACTTTTTTGGATTACGTTGTAGGCATTTCCATAGGCTCTATTGCAGCTGAAATGGCAACCGAGACAACAGACCCGTTTTATCATTACCTAATAGCAATGGGTATATTTTTTTTGTTTGATTTTATCGTTACTTTCATTAGCCGAAAAGGTCTTAAAATGAAAAAATGGATCAACGGAAAGCCGCTGGTTATTATCAGCGACGGAAACATAGACTATCAAATACTTAAACAAAGCAAACTGACGGTTGACGAGCTTTGCGGTCTTGCGCGCGAAAAAAATTATTTTGATTTGAAAGACGTTGCGTAC
This sequence comes from Clostridia bacterium, assembly GCA_028710055.1. Classification (GTDB taxonomy): domain Bacteria; phylum Bacillota; class Clostridia; order Christensenellales; family CAG-314; genus JAQUSX01. The sequence continues at coordinate 4,313 of JAQUSX010000086.1, forward strand.
GCTATCTTTGAAACAAACGGTATGCTTACGATTTTGCCGAAGTCGAACAAACAGCCCGTAGTTGCGGAAAATATAAATATCGTTTTGCCCGATCCCGAACTTACGCAATTTATGATTTTAGACGGACAAGTCTGCGAAGAAATTTTACATTCGCAAAATCGTTCGCGAAAATGGTTGTTTGACAAGCTTAATATAAAAAACAAAAGCGACTTAAAAAATATTCTTATCGCAGAATACGACGAAAAAACCGACACATTTTTCACGCAGTACAAAAACAAGCGCGAAATTATGCAATAG
>JAQUSX010000087.1 GCA_028710055.1 Clostridia bacterium
TGGCAGACCCTCAAATAAAATTCGGCTGGTTTACTCAAGACACAAAAACTATGAAACTTATCGACGAGGCTTTGGAAGCGGAAAAACCCGATATCGTAGTTTGTACGGGCGACCTTACGCTTTCTATCGATACGTATAACGCCTATAAATATTTTGCCGATTTTATGGAAGAAAGGGGACAATATTGGACGTTGGCTTACGGCAATCACGATGCGGAATTTGATTGCAGTAAATATACGCTGTGGAAACTATTGAGCGGCTATGAATATTGCTTGTTCGACTGCGGTCCGACTAATATAACGGGTGAAAGCAATTTTATCATAAACGTTAAGCGTGGCAGCGAATATGTGTACAGTTTGATTATGCTTGACTCTAATATGTATGAAACGGTAGAAGTAAACGGCGAAACTAAGGAAGATTACAGCTGGATACATCCCGACCAAGTAGAATGGTATAACTGGGTAATAGACGGATTGAAATCGGTTAATCCCGATATCAGAGCGTCGGCTTTTTGGCATATTCCCACGATTGAATTTGCAAAACTTTATTATGCCATAGACGCTGAAAGGGCTGCAATAGACGGAATCGATATGAGCCAAATAGCAGCGGTCAGCGACGTAAGCGGATATATTTTTGAAAATGATAAAGGCGGCAACGACGTTTTGGATAACGGCTACACCTTAGGCGTATATTACGGCGCGGAAAATATCGGAGAAAATAAACCCAGCGGCAGCGAAAGCGATATATTCGGCGCGATAAAAGCGGGCGGAGTTACCGAAGCTATATATTGCGGACACGACCACGTGAATACATTAAGGGGTTACTATGACGGAATATATTTGTGCTACGGCAGCGCATGCGGCTATCACACCTATCCGTTTTTCCCGACCGAAAACTGGTTTACAAAACTTATCGGATTTAACGACGATATAACATGGAACGAATCTTTAAGAATAGACGACGAAGGAAATCTTATGACAAGAGGAGTGACGTTAATAAACATCGACGTTTCGGCGGGCGGAAGCTTTACAGTCATCGACCACGACGCTTTTTACTATCAGTCTTTGAGCGAATAAAAAAACTAATAAAAACCGCGGATTATCCGCGGTTTTTTTTTGCTGCGAATTATTGACAAAATCAAAATGATAGTATATACTCAACACGATGATCTTTAAGACGGTACAGAGATGCCGACAAGACGGTTTTTTTAATATAGATTTTTCTATATTCTTGCGGCATACTGTCGTGAGAATTTTTTTATACATTTTTTTAAAGGAGCGATAAAAGTTTGAAATTCAAATCCGTTTTAATGGACGAAATAGCTGTCGAGCGCGCGATAGGCAGAATAGCCCACGAAATAATCGAACATAACAAGGGCGTTGATAACGTCGTATTGATAGGTATAAAAACGCGCGGATTGCCTATGGCGGAAAAAATAAAAGAAAAAATCTATGAATACGAAAATAAAACCGTACCCGTGGGAGCATTGGACATTACTCTTTACCGCGACGACCTTAGCGACATTTACGTTAATCCGTCGCTCAAAGGAACGGATATTCCTTTCGACATAATAGGCAAAGATCTGGTTTTGGTAGATGACGTTATATATACGGGACGAACGGCAAGAGCTGCGTTAGACGCTATTATCGATATAGGCAGACCTCATACGGTTCAGCTTGCGGTTTTGATCGACCGCGGACACAGAGAGCTTCCCATACGGGCAGACTACTGCGGAAAAAGCGTGCCTACGGCGGTTAGCGAGATTATTTCGGTAAAATTCGTTAATACCGACGGCGAGCAGAACGTAGCGATATTCACTAAAGAATAAAAAAATAAAGGAGATATTTATGGAACAACAAAAAGTGAAAAAATTCACAGGCAAAGACATAGTACTTAGTTTCCAACATATGTTCGCTATGCTGGGAGCGACGATAACCGTACCTTTGGTAACGGGAATGAACATACCCTTGGCGTTACTGAGCGCGGGCGTAGGAACTATTATATTTTACTTTTTAACAAAAAGACAAGTTCCCGTTTTTCTGGGCAGCAGTTTCGCGTTTATGCCCGGTTTGATTACCATTTTCAGCCAGTCTAATGAGTATAACACAAAAGCTTTGGCTGCAATGATTGCGCTGGTTTTGGCTGGTCTTGTGTACGTGATTTTTTCTGTAATAATCAAAACCGTAGGCGCGGAAAAAGTTAAAAAGCTGTTCCCTCCTATCGTTGTCGGTCCCGTTATTATCATCATAGGTATGAACCTTGCGGGCAGTATTTTTTGGAACGATATTATAGCTAATTACGTAGTTTACGGCTCAGTCGCTTGGAAAGAATGGACGACGGCTCTTGTGACGGCTTTGACAATAATAGGCGTTAACGCTTTTGCGAAACCAAAGAGCTTTCTCAAAGTTATTCCGATATTGTTCGGTTTTGTCGCGGGCTACGTTTACGGAGCTTGCATCGGTTTAGTTAACATCAATTTCTCAGGCGATATAGTAATATTCCAGCAAGCGAAAGATATATGGGGCTTCTGGGGAGCATGGGGAACGCTTGATTCCTCGCTGCTCGGCACCGCTATTATTTCAATAGTGCCTATCGCGGTCGTTACCTTTATGGAACACCTTGGCGATATAAGCGCAAACAGCACAGTTTGCGGTCAAGACTTTATGGTTAACCCCGGACTTCACCGCACGGTATTGGGCGACGGCGTTGCTACGATTGCCAGCGCGATGCTGGGCGGTCCCGCAAACACTACATACGGCGAAAACACAGCGGTTCTTGCGATAACAAAAAATTACAATCCCAGAAATATATTTTTGGCGGCATGTTTTGCGATATTCTTCGCGATATTCGTGCCTTTCGGTGAAATTTTGAGAGCTATACCCGGCGCGGTAGTAGGCGGCGCGTGTATGGTTTTATTCGGAATGATAGCCGCAAACGGTCTTAGAGCTTTGGTTGAAGGCAGAGTAGATTTCGGCGATAGTAAAAATATGATAGTCGTATCGGTCACGCTCGCTGTCGGTCTTGGACTTGGCGCGTGCGAACTTGGCGGCGACATCGTAAGCGCAATGAGCGGTTACTCTATCGACGGCAACGTCGTTAAAATCGGCTTCGCTACGGCGGGCGGCGGTTTTGTAAAAATCAGCGCAATCGCAATTTCAACCCTTGTCGCGATTTTGTTAAATCTTATAATTCCCAACAGCAAAAACATTACGGAAGAAGAGAAAACAGCGCAAGAAAAAGCAAATATGACACTTACATTCTCGCAAGCAACGGACTTCCAAAAGGAAGACGAAGCTAAATAATCCCTTTTACCTTCAAAAGAGCCTCCTTGATGGGAGGCTTTTTTGTTTGGTTTAAAATTTAAGTTTTATAAATCTAAGAAAAAACTTTTAATTATATTGTTAGATTTATTGTTAGTAAAAAATTTGTTTGGATAAAGTAGTCTTTCGAAAATAAAAAAACTGTATTTTTATCGTTTACTTAAAATCTTGCAGAAAAGCACATTGACCGAATCGGTCATCGCCTATCTATGCAAACATTTTATGACATTTTCTTTTTTGCGGTAATTTAGTCTTTTAAGACTATTTTTCTTTACTAAAGGCAAGCTTATGCTATAATAATTTTATGAAAAATATTTTATGGCGGCTCTTTGGAGTTTTTTTCAAGATAGGTCTGTTTACCTTTGGCGGCGGCTACGCAATGATTAGCGTTATCGAGCGCGAGGTTGTGGACAAACGCGGATGGTGCAGCAAAGAAGATATGATGGATATGGTAGTAATAGCCGAATCCACTCCGGGCGTTATCGCTGTAAACTCGGCGACTTTTGTCGGCTATAAAACGGCGGGAATTTTGGGCGCAATTATTGCCACATTAGGCGTCATATTGCCGTCTTTTTTGATTATTTCGGGCTTATATTTCGCTATGGACGCGTTTTTAACAAACGTTTATGTTGCCGCGGCGTTTAAAGGCGTAAGGATATGCGTCGCCGTGCTGATTTTTAGAGCCGTAATATCTTTATTTAATCTTATGGACAAAAAAGCCTTTTGTTTCGTTTTGCTTATCGGTGCTTTTGTCGTTGCCACTTTCACGGATTTTAACGTTATATTTATTATTCTTATCGGCGCGGCCATAGGACTGATTTACACTAATTTTATAGACAAAAAACAAAAGGTTACTTTCAGCGTTGAAGACGACGACCAAAGGAGCGAAAAATGATTTTTTTACAACTTTTTTGGACGTATTTTAAAATAGGGCTATTCACAATAGGCGGCGGTTACGCAATGTTACCGCTTATCAGACAGCAGGTTATCGGCGTATACGTTTCCGAACAGCTTTTTTGGAATATGCTTGCCGTTTCGGAAGCGACACCAGGACCGTTCGCGATAAATCTAGCGACATTCGTCGGTATGAACGTAGGCATAAATCAAGGCGGAATTATGCTTGGATTCTTTGGCGCGTTTGTGGCTACGACAGCTGTTATTTTGCCGTCACTTATCATCGTCACTATTGTTTCTAAGTTGTTTATAAGATTTAAAAACAGCAAGCTGGTTCAAGGGGCTTTGTA
>JAQUSX010000088.1 GCA_028710055.1 Clostridia bacterium
GAAACTTTGACAAAAAAAGAATTGACTATTTATTTTGGTCAGCAGATTTCGCTTTTTACCGACGGCGTTATGTACGAAATCGAGATTAGCGATAATTTTTTGGACGGTATTAATTTTGCCGACGCATTGAGCGTAATAAAACCTTTACTTGAAAGCGAAACGGAAAAATGCGTGTACGACGCAAAGGCGTTGAAGCACTTATTGGACCAATACAATATTGCGTTAAACAACGTAAAATGGGACGTTTCAATAATGCAGTATTTGGTGGAGTACCGCGCTTTCAAAAATTTTGAGACTTTGACGGAAAGCTACTCGGTTTCCGTGGACGCGTTCGGGCTTAGCCAAGTCAAAGATATTTTGGAGAAAAATCTTAAAAAGACGGGTACGCAAAAGCTGTATTTTGACATTGAACTGCCTTTGATGCAAGTATTGTATGAAATGGAAAACGAAGGCGTGGCGGTGGACACGGACTTTTTGGACAATCTTCACAGTCAATATGTGGAAAAAATAAACGAACTCACCAAGCAGGTATATTTTCTTGCGGGCGAAGAGTTTAATATACTTAGTACGAAGCAGCTTTCGGAAATTTTGTTTACAAAACTCAAACTTCCGCATTACAAAAAAACGAAAACGGGCTATTCTACCGACAACGACGTATTGGAAAAACTTGCGGACGAACACCCGATAGTTTCGCTTATCGTGCAAATAAGGCGGTTTTCAAAACTTAACGGAACTTATGTGGAAGGACTAAAACCGTTGGTAAAAAACGGCTTGCTGCATACGACGTATAATCAAACTCTCACCACAACGGGCAGACTTTCGTCGTCCGAGCCGAATTTGCAAAATATTCCCATAAGAAACGCCGATGGCAGAGAGCTGAGAAAAATGTTCGTGCCGAAATATGATTTGCTAGTTTCGGCGGATTACAGTCAAATAGAATTAAGGCTTTTGGCTCAGTTTTCGGGCGATAAAAATCTAAGAGACGCTTTTAATACGGACAAAGACATACACACCGAGGTCGCAGCGGATATATTCGGCGTGCCGTCGGAGATGGTTACGGCTAATATGCGCAGAGCCGCAAAGGCGGTGAATTTTGGAATAATTTACGGCATAAGCGATTTTGGACTTTCGCAAAATATCGGTATTTCCCAGTCAAAAGCGCGCGAATATATAAAGAAATATTTTGAAAGATACCCGACTATAAAAGCGTATTTGGACAATTCGGTCGAGCAAGCAAAAAGGGACGGATTTATTACGACAATAGCTGGCAGAAGACGTTTTATTCCCGAACTAAAATCGACAAACTATCAGCTGAGAATGTTTGGCGAAAGGGCGGCTATGAATATGCCCTTGCAGGGAAGCTCCGCCGATATTATAAAAATCGCAATGATTAACGTCGTTAACAAAATGAAACAACACGGCTTAAAGAGCAAGCTTATTATGCAAGTGCACGACGAGCTTATTATCGACACTTACGCCGACGAAATATCGGAGGTTGAAAATATTTTGAAAAACGAAATGGAAAACGCCGTAAAACTTGACGTCAAGCTTACGGTCAATATAGAAAAAGGGGGTAATCTATTTGAGTCAAAATAAAAAAGTTATCGCTATTACAGGCGGCATCGGTTCGGGCAAATCTGCGGTGTGTGAAATTTTGAGCGATTGGGGTTATCCCGTTATTAATTGCGACGTGTTGGGAAAAGAAGTTTCCGCTTATCCGTCAGTATTAAAAAAAATCTCCCGCGAATTTGGAAAATCTTTTGTAATTGACGGAAAACTTGACAGAAGAAAACTTGCCGAATATGTTTTTAAAGAACAATCCCGCACCGACAAACTTAACGAGATTTTTCATAACGAAATAGGCGAATTATTAAAAAAGAAATTAAGCGCGCATGATTCTTTGGTTTTTGTCGAAGTTTCCGTGCCTAAATCGTTGCCGAAAGGCATAGTGGACGAAACTTGGGAAGTACGGGCCGATCCTGAAACACGAAAAAAAAGAATTATGTTTAGAGATAACATAAGAATAGATCAAATACAAGATATAATGAGCCGTCAAACTTATTCGCTGGACGCCGACATAATTATTGACAACAACGGTTATATAGAAAACTTGAAATTAAAAATAAAAGACCTTTTGTCCGCTATGGGGGAAAATCAGATACCGAGCGAAGCGGAAGAAAAAGAAAAAGCCGAATAATTCGGCTTATTTTTTTATAAATTTTTATTTAGTTGATATTTTTTTTAAAGTTAAATCAGGTTATTTTCCGTAAGTATCGCTCCAAGTTTTTTAAGATACAAATATGTGGATTTTAATCTTTCTATGGTGTGATAAAAACCTATCCAAATGACTTTGATAAGTTTTGGATTTTTTGACATCAATGCGAATTTCATAGCGGTAGTCATTTCTCTCGCATCGGATTTTTCCTGCTGCGAGAAAAATATTTCGCTTTCGTTTTTTTCGACGATAATATCGATAAGTTCCAGCATTTGTTCCATTACCGCGCGTGTTATGTAAACTCTTTCGGGGTTAAAATACGTTTCCGCGTCGGGAGCTATTTTGTCGTAAGCTTCGTCGGTGACCGCAGTGGAAAGTATTTTTTCACCGATATGTTTAAACGGCTTTAAAAACTGTGCGGAAAATTCCGAATATGCGGCGTTTGAGTCGTCGCTTGCGTAATAACGACGCAAAAATTCAATCAAGTCGCGTTTTCCCGTGTCAAATTCCGTCAATAAACATACGACAAAAGTAAAAAGTCTGCTTTCGGTGGGGGGAGTTTTCAGTTTTTCCTGCAAACTTCCGTCGGCTCGGGTTATCGTCGTTTTTGAACGGGCAAATTCTTTCGCGTAAGATATTTCTTCAAGCGATTCGCTTATTTTGGTCAAAAAAACTTGATTTGAAGCGATAAACTTTAACATTCCGGAGATAGTTTTGTCGGTGAGTATGATTTTCGATTCTATTAAACTGTTAGCTCGTTCCACAAAAATTTGCATTTCGTTGTTCATTGGTTTATTATAATCTCCTAACAAAAATGATTATAACATCATAAACAAAAGTATTCAAGCCTTTGAATTTATTTCAGTCAAAAAAACGGCTAAATTGTTGTTTATTCCACGATAATGTAGTATAATTATTCTCCAAGCGATCTAATAAAAAAATACGGAGAGTATAATGCAAGGACTTACGCAAGACAGTACCCAAAACAAGTTAATTTTATTATTTATTTTCGACCAGATGGAAATGCCGTTATCTGAAAGCACGATAATGGATTTGTGCCAAAACAAAAATAACTGGATAGAATACGTTAATTGCAAACTTGCTTTGGAACAGCTTATGGAAGCCAATTTTATATGCAAATTAAAAGGCGGCGGTAACGAATTTTTTTACAATCTCACCGTTGAAGGCAGAGTTTGTTTGGCGCACTTTTTTGTCCGTATACCTTCCAGCACGAGAGACACAATCTCTAATTATATAAAAAACAGCCGAATGAACTACCGCCGAAAACAAGAATACAGCTCTTCTTATATTAAGCGCGACGACGGCACTTACGACGTTATTTTAAGGATTACGGACACGATACAGCCGACGCTGGAAATCAAGCTTAACGTACCTAACCGTAACACGGCAAAATACATAGACAAAAACTGGGGCGAAAAAGCGGCTTCCGTGTATTCGCAGATTTATGACAGTTTGGTGGAATAAAAAAACGCTATTGTAATTAACAATGCGTTTTATTTTTTTAATTTTTTATTTTCATATTTTTTTTATTTTTTAAACTTATGCTTATTCTCGTTTCATTTACTTCTACTGAAATTTTCTATGTAAAAACTAAATTTATCTTGAATAAAAACTTCCTTCGAGCATTTTGAAGCCGTATTCGTAACCGATTTTTTTGTACATACGTTTTGCTGCTGAGTTGAATAAATCTACCTTTAAAAAACATTTTTGGCAGCATTGAAGCGAGATTTTTGTAAAATTGCCGACCAAAGAAGTACCGTAACCTTTGCCGCGCTCATCGGCGTCGGTATATACCCCCGAAAGCATCATTCCGCGCGCGCCCAAAGGTTTTGTCCGTAGACACGACATTATCTGACCGTTATTTTCCCAAAGGTAATAAGAATGCAAGCGTTTTAACGTTAACGCCCGCTGGACTTCGTAACCCAGGACAATACCCGACGATTCACGGATAAGTTCGAGCATAAAACATGTGAGCGTGTGCAAATCTTTTGTCTCGGCTTTGCGCATCGAGCCCTTTGCGGTGTCAAAATTTAGCGTTTTCACGCAATACATTGTCGAAAGCTCACGCTTAGGCACAAACGTGCTTTTAGTTTTTGCGGCGTAAATTTTCGCAAACTCGGTCATAAGGTTTTGTTCCGCCGTGACCACGCAAAACTCGATTTTGTTCGAGATAAGCCCTTCGATAAAAAAATCTATTATTTCAGCCGTGTTTTCGCCTAGTTCGTGTGTAAGGTACATTTTGCCGTCAGACGTGACAAAAGCGCAAAAAACGGGCAGCA
>JAQUSX010000089.1 GCA_028710055.1 Clostridia bacterium
GATTTTGGAAACTGACGACGTACTCTATCTCGGCTTTTCGTCAGGGCTTTCGCTTAGTTACAGCAACTGTTTAGTAGCCGCCGAAGAACTAAGGGCAAAATATCCTAACCGCAAAATATATACGGTTGACACCCTTGCCGCTAGCATGGGACAGGGTATGATTGTGCATAGAGCCGCGGAACTCAAAAATCAAGGCAAAAGTATCGAAGAAGTCCGCGACTGGGTAGAAGCTAACAAAATGAAAATTTGCCATTGGTTTACCGTAGAAGATTTGAAATACCTTTACCGCGGCGGCAGAGTAAGCAAAATAGGATTTATCTTAGGCAAAATTACTCAAATAAAACCTGTATTATTTACTGACAACGCAGGTCACCTTATGCCCGTTCAAAAAGTCATCGGACGCCGTAAGTCTTTGGAAGTTATGGCCGAAAAATTAGCCACGACAATCGTCAACCCGTCAGAGCAAACCGTCTTTATATCTCACGGCGATTGCATTGAAGACGCGCAAAAATTGGCTGATCACGTAGCGCAGAAAATAAAAGTTAAAGGCTTCTTGATAAATCAGATAGACCCCGTCATTGGTTGCCACTCAGGACCTGGAACTTTGGCTATATTCTTTGCCGCGGCGAAAAGATAACAGCAACCATAAAGATTAAAAAATCGCAAAAATAAAAAAACAAATTTCACCTTCCACCTATATAAGTAAAATAGTTTAATTAAAGACTTAAAAAAATAATGATAAAGGCTGCTTTGATAATGCGTTTAATAAACGCTAAAAAAAGCAGTCTTTATTTATTAAATTCCGCTCTTAAAAAAGCAATCATCTTTTGAGTCAAGAAAAAAGTTAAGTCTACTGCCAGTGGAGCGACAAAAAATCAACTCTACTTCAATTTTTTTTTAAGTAGAGGGTGCTAAAAAAATAGTAGGTTGCATATTAATAAAGCCTTTGTTACAATATTGTCGAAGCAAAAATCCTCCTCAAAGTTTTTTTGTTTCCTACGCGATATTATCGCGATCCTAAATAACTACAAGACGACTTGGCATTTGTAATGAACGCCAAGCCGTTTTGTTTTAAATATTTTTTGCTTTGGTATTTCTTTTCTTATTCTGCCGCTTTCCGCTATTAACAACTCATATCAAACTCTCTAGTTTTTTTTTAATTATATTTCCTGCGACATTTTTTTTACCGCCAAAAAATTAAATTAATCGCAAAAACAATTTTAACTTTATCTCTGATATTTAGCTAATTAATATTGGCGTTATCTATACGATAAAAACTGCAAAAATTGTTTTAACGTACGGAATTTGGGATATCCGCCGATATTCATATGCATTTTAAACAATATGCACCCAAATAGGTTTCATTAAATGCGGTATATATCTGGTCAGTTCTTCGACTACGCTCAGTTGCACATATGCGTTATCGAAATCCCCCACAGTTACAAATCCCTTGCTCTCCGCTATTCGAAGATTGCATTCATATACGTCAACGTGCGGCAAAAGAATTTCGGCTTTTTCCCTTAGCGACACCCAATTTTTTGTATATTCTTCCATATCGTCTACGGTAATCGACTTGTTTTGGGCTTTATCCATCAGCGAAAGCGTTTCGTCGTTTAATTTTTCATATTCTTTTTCTAAGATCACAAATTCTACAATACCAAAAGCCAAAATCAAAGCAATGGCGATTGAGGCTATTATTATGCTTTTCACGATAACTCCTCCCCTTTTTGCAAGTCCAATGTAAAATACGGTCTTTTTGTAGGCTGTATCAAAACATGGTTATTGTTGTCCACAGTAAAAAGTCGCACCGTAGATTCTTTTAGATGATGCTTGGCGAGCAAAGCAAAAACTTTTTGCTTATTTATATCGTAGCGTTTTGCGTCATCTTCATTCCATTTGCAGTCCATTATAACGGGTATCGGTAGCGATTGCTGCTTGTCCTCCAGCTTTTTTTTCGCGATAACAGACAATTGTCCGTTTGTCTCCATTAGCCCATAATCGATTTCTTCAATAGAAAAATAACCCGCGTTTCGTAACGCTTGTAATAGATCGTTTACTTGCATATTCATTTCCTTTAACGCGTAACTGTTTATACCTTGTTTATCTACAACAAGCACAGGCTTGCCCGACAAGATTTTTTGCATTGACGAGTTTTTTGACAGCAAAACAATTATTTGGTGAATAACAAACATTGTCAAAATAGCGACGACGCCGTAAGTAATGGGAATACTTCGGTCGGCCATAGGAATACAAGCAAGCTCAGAAATAACGAGCGTAATGACAAGCTCAAAAGGCTCCATTTCGCCTATTTGGCGTTTACCCATCATACGCATTACGGCGAGAAGTAACGCAAATAATATAATAGCTCTTAAAAAAATTATCAGCATAGTAATATTATTTGCCCTTTAAAATAAAAATATTTGTTAGTATATTTTAATTTTTTTTTATTAAATAAAATTAAAAAAGCTTGATAATTCAAGCTTTTTTTGTATTGTAATAATTTTTAGGTCAATTTAATTAGTAGCCGTATTGGCATTAGCTTAGCAAATATTTTAATTATGGGCAAAATACGCAAACAACGCCAACACCTATTTTTATTCAACGCTTATGACGGACACAGGACAACTGCCGCTTGCGTCTAATGCGGTATTTTCAGCATTTACGGGTATCGGCGTGACATAAACTTCCGCCTTGTCGTCGTCACCCATACGAAATACTTCTGGGCATATAGTCGTACAAAGCCCGCAGCCGATACAACCTTCTCTATCAATTTTTGCTTTCATTCTTTTTCTCCTTTATATTTTTATTTTCGCGAAGACGGCGTTTACAATAACTTTTCGTGATTTTAAATGCAAATTTTCTTTTGTTCATTGTCAGAAATGGCATAATTAAACAAAAAATTTACCAAGTATTGTGATTTTATTGATCGCTAGGTCTTAATCGAAAACTTGCTTAATCAATTTTTTACGTCCCGCAAAATTTCTTAATAATATTTTACCACAAATATATAAATAATAAAAAAGTTCCGGTTTTTTTATAGCGCGTTAAAAACGTCGCCCAAATCAGCGTTGATGACTAAATTCGCTTTACTGTCAAAAGGCGTTTTATCGCGGTTGATGAGAGCGAATTTGTCCAACGTATAAAAATTTACCAGTCCCGCGGCGGGATAAACGGCCAGCGACGTTCCCGCAACGATAAGCATATCCGCTTTTGATATGGCTTTAATCGCTCCCTGCAAAATTTTGTCGTCCAACGGCTCTTCGTACAGAACCACGTCGGGCTTGATTACGCCGCCGCAAGCGCATTTTGGAACGCTTTCAAAATTTCTGATATAATCCACGCAGTAAAATTTGCCGCACTTAACGCAATGATTACGATACACGCTGCCGTGCAATTCAAAAACTTTTTCGCTGCCCGCCGCTTGATGCAGCCCGTCTATATTTTGCGTAATAACGGCGGAAACTTTGCCTTGTTTTTCCCATTCGGCAAGTTTTTTGTGCACAATATTAGGTTCTGCATCAAGATACAGCATTTTGTTAAAATAAAAACGGAAAAACTCTTTTGTGTGATTTTCAAAAAAAGTATGCGATAATATCGTTTCGGGCGGATAAGCGTAATTGCTAGAATACAAACCGTTGACTGAGCGAAAATCGGGAATATTACTAAGCGTGGAAACCCCCGCGCCTCCAAAAAATACTATGTTCTCGCTTTCGTCAATCCATTTTTTTAATTTTCCAATTTTTTCTTCCATAATTCCTTCGCCTATTTAAACTCAACTCTATTCGCAACGCATTTTTTGCAAGTATATAACAAGTTTCTAATTTTAATCTTCAATTGTCCTAACTATCGCTCTGCCGACAAGCTAAAAGTTTATATCAAACTTTTCTTATTATAAGCATCATATAATAAATTTGTAAAGTTTTTAATACATTTTTTTCTTAACATAATTTTAACATAAATATGCTGCGGTTTTAGGTATTTTTTTAGGTCAATCAAATTTTTTTGACTGACCTAAAAATGATTTTATTAAATTTTTTACCTTTCGTTTTCTTTTAAGTCAAGTACGTCGGTTTTGTCTATCAAACCTTCTTGTTGTTTTTCGCAATCGGTTACCGCAGCTTTTTTATCGTAGGCGTTATTGTAATTTTCTTCGCCTTTAAGAAGTATTTTGTCCAAAACTTTCGTATCAATTACAATGAAAGTAAGAATAAAGTTAACGACCACCATTATAATTTGGAACGGAACTCTGCCTAACCAGTAAATCCAAAACGTTTTACTAAATCCGTCCAAACTCCAAGACAACCACCACCAAAGACCGTAAGTATTTAATCCCGCCGTGCAAACAACTCCGCAAGTAATGGTAGCCAAAAGAAGTTTGTCGTATTTTTTGAGTTTTGGTATCATCCAAATAAGAGCG
>JAQUSX010000090.1 GCA_028710055.1 Clostridia bacterium
CAAAAACTATGCAGCGTCGAAATGGCGCACGAATCAACTTTTTCAAGCTGTTCATAAATATAAGGGTCTGTCGCTTTTTCGTTCAAGCTCTTGCGGAGTTTTGCTTTCATTTGATTTGCTGCCGCAATGGTAAAAGTAACGACGACGATTTCGTCAACCCCGACTTTTTTCGTTTCGACAAGCCTTATTATGCGCTCTATCATAACGGTGGTCTTGCCCGTACCCGCCGAAGCCGATACAAGCAAATTTTTACCGTCTGTTTCTATAGCCTTTTTTTGATTGGTCGTGAAATTCATTCTTTTATTACCTTTACAATTGTGTCGGCGTCAACGTTTTCCGCTTTTCTTTCCGCCGCATCAAAAATATCGTTTGCGCCGCATATATTGGCATAATCGCAGTAAGTGCAGACTTTTTCATACGGCGATGCTTTTATAAAACCTTTTTGCATTAATTCTCCCGCTTGAGAGATGCAGTAAATCGCGTATTCTATCTGCGCGTCAAACTGTTCCTGCGTCAGTAGATTACTTCCTCGGTTAGACGGCAAGCCGTCTTTATTTAGCGATACTCCCAGTCTCGCGCTTTTGTTTTGCGTTAACAAGGTCGTATCGATATCTTTCAATATCTCGCTGTCTTTTACGGTTCTGCCGACATACGAATATGCCCGCTCTTTTGAGTTTGGCGCGACGAATTTGTCGTGCAGTTTGAAGTAATAGAATCCAACGGGTTTAAATCCAAAATTTTCCATTACGGCTTTTGTATACACAAGCAGTTGGAGTTTTCTTCCCGCGTATAAAAGTTTTTCATTATATTCGGCGTTACCGCTTTTGTAATCTATGACTAGACAATTATTTTTTTCGTTCATTACGTCGATTCTGTCTATAATGCCGTGCAGTTTCACCGTTTCTCCGCCGGCAGGTATTTCTATCGCGTTAAACTGCGAATCGCAAAAACCAAAACGCATTTCCGCTTTGAAATTTACAAAATGGCTTAGTTTCAACTGCTCATTTACCAATCTGCACATTTTTACCGCTTCGGTTTTCAATAACTTTAAAGCGTGTTTGTTTTTCGGGTCTTTTGCGATGCCTTGATAATAATCGTCGGCAATCACCTGCTCGAAAAACATTTCCGCTTTTCGTTTTGTTTCGTCGTAGCTTTCGTCTTTTGAAACCGCTATATATTTTTCCAGTACGGCGTGCAAAATGCTGCCGAAGTCATTCGGGTTTAACTCGGACTTTTCTCTCGGAGTTAGGTCCAGTCCGTAGCGTAAAAAATGTTTATACGGACACGAGTAAAAATCTTCTATCTTTGAGATTGAAACGGCGTCTTTACTGAAAAACAACTCTTTGCCGTTATTGATATCTTTTATCTCTCTATTCGCCGCAAAAACTTTTTTAATGTCGCTGTCTAATAGATTTTGTTTTATCTCGAAATAAACGTCTTTTATCGGGCGTTTGTCGATTATGTTACGCATATTCATAACCGTTTGGCTCAACGCGCTCTTTTTCGTAAAAACGTTTTCATATACGTTTTTCAACGTCGGATATTCGTTTACACCGTCCAAAGTGAAAAGTCTTTTTAATTGTAAAACAAAATCCGAAGGCGAGATTGCCGTAGCCGAATTATCTATTACCGCCGTCTCGCAATATGAAACGTAAAGGCTCTCGGTTGGTTCGTTCAAAAGCTGAAATACGTTAAATTTTTCCCTTTTGTTTTCCAACCGCATTTTTTGTTCGAGAGCGATACCGCTTTTTTGCAGCAAATCCATATTTTTATCGCTCAGTAGTTTGGAGTCTTTTTTGACGATAGGCATAGCCGACTGATTCGCCCCCAATAAGCACAGTCGTTTGATATCGTGTTTTTTAGATTTCGCCATATTTGTCAGCACAACGCAATCGTTATACAAAGGCAAAACGGAAACTTTTACCCCCGCTAGCCCTGTGGACAAAATCTTTAAAAATCCGTCTATGTCGCAAGGTTTTTCCCCCAAAGTGTCCGATAAAGTTTGCAAAATATCGTTAAACTTACTCGCCGCCTGCTCGCTTACTTTTGCGTAACGGGGAAGCAGATTTTTTTGCCTTTCGGTAAATTCCGCCAATAAAATTTCAGCCTGACTTTTTTGTAAAAATTCTTTTACGGCTTCGACAAAACCCTTTACCGTTACGGCTTTGTCAAATTCTACGTAATTTATCGCTTCGTATAGCTTTTGTCTTATTTTTTCAGCGGCAGTAAAACCGCTTTCGTTTTTACCTAGCTCAAACTGTGTAAAATCATAACCGACGTTATATTTCAAACAATAGTTTTCAAAATAAAAAATTTCTTCGCCTTGAAAAAAGAAAGGATTTTTAATAAAACTCAATACGTTTTCAAGCTTGTTATTATTTTTGCGCATCGACAAGTAATCGATGACAAATCTTGAATACGGGTGATTGATTAGCCCTGTCTGAGTGTCGGCGAAAAACGGAATATCGTATTCGGCAAAAATCCGTTCCACGCTTTGACGGTAACTTTCCGCGTCGCTCGCTACGACAAAATAATCACCATACCTATTGCCCTTGCGCACGCCGTCCGTGATGTATCTCGCCAGATTTTCCACTTCGTTATTCAAGTTTTCCGCTTGCGCTATGATTAGCTTTTCAGATGATAATTTTACCGGATGCGGTTTTTCGTAAGTATATAAATATTCTTGTATCTGTTTTATAAAAGCGTCTTGAGAGAGATTGTAAGCCGTTTTTAACGCGTGCTGTTTGCCAGATTTATTGGCTATCTCGGTAAGCAACGGCAA
The DNA here is from genome assembly GCA_028710055.1 of Clostridia bacterium. Lineage (GTDB taxonomy): Bacteria > Bacillota > Clostridia > Christensenellales > CAG-314 > JAQUSX01. The sequence continues at coordinate 2,783 of JAQUSX010000090.1, forward strand.
TAAATCGTTTACGTATAAATATTTGTGTTTTGGTTTTTCGCTGTGACAGCACACCGCCGTAACTCCAAGCGCGTTTTTTACAAGTTCGGTTATGACAGCTTGCTCCTGTCCCGAGAAATTGTCAAAATCGTATATGTAAAAATAGGTGTTTTTTATTTTGGAATCGGTAGGAATAATTTTTATCAATTCTTCCATTTTTCCCGCCGAATCCACGTATTTTTTTGTCTGCAAAAAATCTTCGTACGCCTTATACAAAAGTTTTATATCTTGTATTTTCGGACGAATGTTCGGCGGCAAAATGTCGCAGTTTATATTATCAGGCAACGCGCGGGCATACTTAAACTGGCAAATGGTTTCATATAAATTTTCTATAAAACCGTCGCTGTCGTAGCCTTTTTTATAACAAACGAAATTGTCCTTATTTTCGTCCACCAAAGACGATAAGGTCATCAACGCGGATTGTTTTGTCAAATAATTAAATCGCGGCAGTAGCTCTGCCCCAAAACGCCTTAACGTAAGAACTCTTATATTAAAGCTTCCGCCGAGAGCGTTAAGCATCTGGTTTTCCGCCGTCATGGAGACTCTGTCGGGTACGATTACGATATGCTTATACCTCAGTTGTTTTGGATCAACTTTTTTGAGCTTTTCATAAATATACCGGCTTCCGTCTTTATATGTATTTGTCGCAAAAATTTCAAACATAATTTTCTCCGCGTTAATCTTTAGGTTATTATACACCAAAAATCATTCAGTTTTCAAGACGCAATAAAGCATAGGTTATAAAATACCTTGGATTTTGTTTGTATTTTTTCTCTTATGTGGTATACTTTACAATAATCACAAATTTTTTAAGGATAGTTTATGAAAAAATTTATTTCGTTAATATTAATTATCACTCTTTCGCTTTTAGCTTTGACGGCGTGTACTTCAAGCGTTCCCACTCGCTCTATCCGTTGGGACCTGACAAACGGCGAAACCCTGACCTATGATATACGCTTGGTTAATACGCTCAATTATCTCACTACAGACGGCGAAGAAATATCGAGCGTAACTGCCGATATAGATATCATTGACCCCGCGGTAGTGGACCAAATTAAACCGTTAAGCGCAAACGGCACTTACACGACGACTATTGCGCAATACGGCGACAGCAGCAAGGGAATCGTTACTACAGAGCTTAATCTTGTGGAAATTTACGATATTAGTTATTTTGACCAAGCGACTATTGCCACGCTTACCCTAAAAGGAATGATTGACGCAGCTCAGTCAACTGATGACAGCATTGCCGTTATCACACATATCAGCGGCGAATGTATTTTTAACAATCCTTCTTTGTCTCCCGTGTCTTCAAGTAAAACTGTTAAGGGAATTTACGTAGGAAAAGAGCGTGTCGTTATTAACGATTACTCAGCAACGTGCGAATACAACAACAATGTTTGCGCCGTCGTCTTTACAGACAAAGTAACGTCGGCTAACAGTTTTAATACATCGATTCAGATAAAAGCAACCGAATATTTTGACAATGAAATGATTTTTTACGTAATCAGAGCATACGACTCAACCGAAACGACAGAAAAAATGAGCATTAACGTTGTCGATCCGCTTATCTCGCAATCTGTAGTGGC
>JAQUSX010000091.1 GCA_028710055.1 Clostridia bacterium
AAGTCATTGCGTTGTAGCTGTTTACTTTTCGGTGGCATTTACTGCATCTCATAAAAAAAGCCTCCTAAATTTCTATATTTAGCATTGGCTTTTACGGCAAAAATAAACGCTATGCCCCTCTGGAGAAAATCAGTCTTTTAATAGATTACATAAAATTTAAGTTTAATTAAAATAGAAAAAAATTTTTTTGATTAAATTAAAATCAAGCTCAAAATCAAAGGTATTATAAGATAAAACGCAAAAACGATAAAATTAGATTTTTTTAACATATTTTGAACTATTTTTATGGCGAAAAATCCTACTACAGCGGCGACCGCTACTCCCGCGATAATATAAAATACGGACGTTTGCATAGGCGCGCGCAAAGCTTCATAACCTTCCACAGCCACGCTTGCCAATATTACGGGAATGGACAAAAGAAAAGAAAACTCAGCGCATTTTTGCTTTTCCACGCCAAAGAATGACATTGTGGAAATCGTAGCGCCGCTGCGGCTAAGACCGGGCAGGACAGCTATTCCCTGCGCCACTCCCGTGATAATAGCCGAAAGCAGCGTGGGTTTAAGTTTTGTTGTTTGCGCGAAATTATTTATAACGAGTAAGGCGATAGTAAGGGCAAATCCCAACGGCAGTAAATTTTCCAAAAAAGCGAACGGCACAAAAAGCTTGACGACAAAGGCAATAATAAAAGTCGGGATGCTTGCCAGTACAAGATAAAGCAGCGTTTGCGAATTGTTTTTTGTAAAAAGCGAGATAATGGTTTTGCGATAGCAGAAAACAACGGCGGCGAGAGTGCCGAAATGCAAAAATACGTCGAAACTAAGGTCACTTTGTATTTCAAATATTTTCGACACCAAAATAAGATGCCCGCTGCTTGAAATGGGCAAAAATTCCGCAACGCCCTGCACTATTCCCAAAAAAACGCATTCCCAAAATTTCAATTTTTTTTCCACCCTAGTCAAATGTTTACAAAAAAAATTCTTTGTTGTACAATTAGTTTATACGTTTTTCCTCAAAAAAAGACGTGCACCAAAAAAACATATAGGAATTGAAATTTAAATGAAACTTGGAGTTGTCGGTTTGCCGAACGTCGGCAAAAGCACATTATTTAATGCCATAACAAAAGCGGGCGCGGAATGCGCTAACTATCCTTTTTGCACCATAGAGGCGAACGTGGGCGTAGTCGCCGTGCCTGATTATCGCTTGGAAAAACTCGCCGCTCTTTACGATAGTAAAAAAATAACCCCGACATCGATAAAATTCGTCGATATCGCGGGGCTTGTTAAAGGCGCATCAAAGGGCGAAGGATTGGGCAATAAATTTTTGTCGCACATTCGCGAAGTCGACGCCGTCGTGCATGTCGTTCGGTGTTTTGAAGACGCCAACATTACGCACGTCAATGATAAGGTGGATCCCGTTTCCGATATGGAAACGATTAACCTTGAGCTTATTTACGCGGATATCGACACCGTTTCGGGAAGACTCGACAAAGCCAAAGGAATGATAAAAACGGGCGATAAAAAGTGGCAGACCGAAGCTGAATTGTTTGAAAAAATACTTGCTCATCTTGAAAGCGGAAAACCCGCCCGCACGCTGGAACTAACAGACGAAGAAAAAGTAATAGCATACGATCTTTGGCTGTTAACGATAAAACCAGTTATCTATGCCGCTAATATTTCGGAAAATATGCTCGGAAAACCAGATAACGATATGGTAACCGCCGTAAAATCTGCCGCGGCAAAAGAAGGGGCGGAGGTTATGGTCGTCTGCGCCAAGGTGGAAGAAGAACTTATCTCGCTTGACGGCGAAGACAAACAAATGTTTTTAGACAGTTACGGACTAAAAAGAAGCGCGCTTGAAGAACTCGTTGCAAAATGCTACGATTTGTTGGGTCTTATTTCGTATCTAACTGCGGGCGAAAAAGAAACCAGAGCCTGGACGGTGGAAAAAGGAACGAAAGCTCCGCAAGCCGCGGGAAAAATTCACAGCGATTTTGAAAAAGGTTTTATACGCGCCGAAATAGTGCCTTACGAAACTTTGCTCGAATGCGGAAATTACAACAACGCCCGCGAAAAAGGCAAAGTCCGCTCGGAAGGCAAAGATTACGTTATCCGCGACGGCGACGTAGTATTGTTTAGATTTAACGTGTAGCTTTTGACTGAATAAATGCTTAATTAACGATATAAAAGCTTTTTGATTAAATGCAGTAATTTTTTTAATTAGATAAATAAAACGTCTTTCCTTATTTTACGAAAAGACGTTTTTTATTTTATTGATGATATTTTTTAGTTCTTATTTAAGTTTTTAGCTTTTACGGTTTTCTTTACGGATTTTAATACGTATCCAGGAGCGTTGAAAACGTAATGAGAGGTAAGCCATTTTACGGTATCAGCGATACTAACTTTAAGGTCGCGTGGGTTAAAGTCCAATTCAGCGGCAGCTTTACTGTGATCCAGCTCGCCGTTACTCATTACGACCGTAAGACTGTATGCTGTGTAAAGCGGACGCACGCCGCGAATTTTATAATATAATTCGCTAAAAGGAGAAAACATATAAGCGAACCATATAGGCAAGACGTTTTTTATAGGCTTGACGTTAGAAATACTGGAAATATAATCGCAAAGGCTTTTAATAGAAATATAAGCGTTTGACAAAATATAAGTTTCGCCTTTCCTTGCCTTGTCGGTTGCGGTAACGCACGCTTTCGCCACGTCCCGTACGTCCACCACATCGTAACCGCCTTTGACTACGGCGCGAAGTTTGCCCGACAAAAAGTCTTTTATTAATGCCACAAGGTGATTTCTGCCGTTATCGTACGGTCCGATAATTCCGCTTGGCATAACCACGCTTGCGTTAAGACCACGGTTCGCCGCGTCTAACACAAGAGCGGTAGCGATAGCTTTTGTTTTTGCGTAACCGCCTTTTAGTTTTTTGGGATCAAAATCTTTTATTTCAACGATTTTCTTTCCTTTCGGGCGGTCGGGTATGGCGTGTACGGATGAAACGTGTATCATTCTGGCGTTGTATTTTTCGCACATCGAAATAACGTTGCTTGTTCCCGTCACGTTTACGTCGTACATTTTTTTGTTTATTTTATTCTCTATCGAAACGATACCCGCCGTGTGAATGACTATTTTTTCGCCCTCAAAACCGAATAAACGCTCAAGCGAGTTTATGTCTCTTACGTCGCCTTCTATTATATCTACGCCGTCAAATGTTGACTGTTCTATCACGGGTTTTTCCCCTGTTAAAACTAATCCCCTTACTTTTTTGTTTTGTTTTCTGAGCTCCGCTATTATCGTGCTTCCCAAGTGTCCGTAAGCTCCCGTTACTATATATGTTGTCATTTTGTTTTTCACCCCCCGGTTTTTTTAGGTATTATATTTACTAATTATAGACAAAATTCTTTATAAATAACTATACTATCTCACCTAAATACTACCCAGTAAACGAGTAAAGTGTATGTTGCGGGACTGAAATATATATGAAACTTCATGTAGAAAAGTGGCAAGTATTGTTGCTTGCCAAAAGGGTGGAAAAGGGCTATAATCAATTACACTATGAAGGTAAAAACACTTATTTCGGGCAGTAAAGGCAATTGCGCTCTTATAAAAACCAATAACGGCAATATTCTTATCGACTGCGGTTCGAGTTACGGCAGAATAAAAACGCAACTCAAAAAAGCCGAAACTGCTCTAACCGATATTAATTACATACTGATTACGCATTCACATACGGATCATATTTCCGCTCTGGCAACTATGGCGCAAAAAAATCCTCATATCGAGGTTTTTGTTCACCGCAACGGAGCGCAGGAATTATATGAGCGTACGGGGGTATGCGCCAACACTTTTGACAAAGAATTTACTTTAGGCGAAATAACGGTAACATCATACCGCTGTCATCACGACGCAAGCTGCTGCACGGGTTTTAAAATAAGCGACGGAACGGACTCGATAGTCTACGTCACCGACACAGGCTGTGTGGACGAACAGCTTATAGATTTTTTAGCGGACGCTTCAATATTGATACTGGAAAGCAATCACGACTACGAGATGCTCAGAAACGGCATTTATTCTTTGCCACTCAAAAAACGCATTGCCAGCCAGAACGGACATTTGTCCAACGAACAAACGGCGTATTTATTAAGCCGGGCTAGGCTTGAAACTGTAAACCAAATAATCCTTGCTCATTTATCTGAAAACAACAATCTGCCCGAAATCGCATATTCAAGCGCGAAAGCGGTTTTGGAAAAAGTGGGCTACGGCGAAAAAATAAGACTGCTCGTCGCCGCGCAATGGGAGATATGCGAATGATTAAACGCAAATTTTGGACGGCTTCCGAAAGCTACAGAATATTTTTTATTTGTTTCGTCGTATTTATTGCGGTCAGTT
>JAQUSX010000092.1 GCA_028710055.1 Clostridia bacterium
GCGGCGAGAGTAGTCTTGCCCGCGCCGTTCGCGCCGTAATTTATATCGATTTTGCCGTCAAAATCCTTTTTGAAGTTTTTAAGCTTACCGAAAGCGGCAACTTCTACGCTCTTTATCACCGCGTTTCCTCCAATGCCTTTAAACCAAGCTCTATCGCTTTGTCTATAATATTCTCGTCCTTGCCGCTGTTTTCGACGGTTTTTATAAATTCGCCGATAAGGCTGTTTTCTTTTCTCAATTTTTCAAGGTCGTAATCGACGACCGTTTCATCGGCTATACGGGTTGCGAAAAAATCTTTTTTGTCGGTTAAATATTCAACGTCCACGTCTATGTTACGTCTGCCGCAAATTATTAAATTCAAATAATTTTGCGCTCCAATATCTGCGGTGAGTTTTGCGTATTCTTTTAGCAAAGCGTCCGCGGAAGTAAGTCCCGTGACGTCGAGATTTTTAGTGATTATATGCCTTTTGGCAAAATCAAGTCGGTTTACCGCGTTTTTACCCGATTTAGCGGTATCAAGCATAATAAATCCCGTCTCGCCGAGATCGCCAAAATCCCGCGGTTCGTTTGAGCCGCTGTAACACATAACCCCGCGCGCAAAATTTTCCATTCTGTACATATGGTAATGTCCCATAGCGACGTAGTCTATAGGCTCGTTGCGGTATTTAGAAAAATCTATTTCCGTTTTGTCGCCGTGCAAAACCATAATATTGTATTTGTTTTTGTCAAAGGATACTGATTCGTTTTCATACGCGCCGTCCACGCCGTGTACGGTGACTCTTTCGTCAAGCTCGTATGAAGTTTGTTTGTCAAAAATTTTCACATTCGGCGGCATTTTCCCGACCGCTATTTTGGCTAATCGTTTGTCGTGATTGCCAAACAGCAGAAAAATTGGGATTTTTGCGTCACGGAAAGCGTCGCCTACCGCGGCGAAAATCGCGTTATCTATCGCGCTGGAGTCAAATAAGTCTCCCGCGATAATCATAGCGTCCGCATTATTTTTGGCGTACAAAACCAGTTCGCAAAAAGCTTTAATCAGCTCTCTGCGTCTGATACTGGCATTTTCGCCCAAACCCGCCAATGGCGCGCCTAAATGAATATCGGAACAATGCAAAATTTTCATAACAATACCTTATTAAAATTTTATCATAGCGATAGGAATAATACAAGCGCAGCCGCGAAAATAGACAAACAAAAACCGCCGTAATAATTATTACAGGCGGTTAAGATTTGTTTTTTAAGGAAAAATTATTTACAAACTTCGTTAAGCTTTGCTACAAGTTCGTCAACGTTTATTCCGTGCGCGGCAGCCGCTTCTTCTACTGATTCGCCGCTTGCAGCCAAACAACCTATACAGCCCATGCCGTAACTTTGGAATACCAAAGCCGTATTTCTGTTAACGTCTAATACTTCGATAATTTTCATATCTTTATTGATTTTCATTTTTATCACTCCTAAAAATTATTTTTGTTTTTATAATTTTGTGCCGCAATCGGGACAAAACTTTGAACCTTTTTTAACAACGGCTCCGCATTTTGGACAAGCGTCTTTTCCGCTGATTTTCGCTCCGCATTCGGGACAGAATTTTGCGGTAACTCTCATTTTTGCTCCGCAATCGGAACAGAATTTCATATCTTCTTCCACTTTTTCTTTTTCATCTTCAGCGTTAGAAATATTAGAAAACGCTCCGCCTAACGCGCTGCCAGCGTTTTGACCCATACCCATACCGACAAACATTCCTGCCGCACCGCCGCTGTTGCGCGCTGCGTCTCCAAGAGCGTCCGCGGCTTTTTTCTGCGTGTATGTACCCATTTTGTCGCTGAGTATTCCCAGGGCCGAACGTTCGTCAATGGCTTTTTCTACGCTTTCGGGGAAAGATACGTTTTCGATAACAAAGTTTACGATTTCCAGTCCGATACTTATAAACTTTTGTCCGACGTTTGCAACGCACATATCGTTAAATTCCTGCAAGTTTGCGGAAAGCTCCAACGCTCCGACTTTTGACTCGGCTATAGTATCTGTAATTGTCGATATTAACATACTTTTTAAATATGCGTTAATGTCGTCTACGGTAAAACTGCTTTTTGTGCCCAATAACTCTTGCATTAAAATTTTCGCGTCGCTAACTTTGAAACTATATGTACCGAAAGCCTTGATACGGATTACGCCAAAATCTTTATCTCTTAACGTGATGGGAGAAGAAGTTCCCCATTTTTGGTTTGTAAACTGTTTTGTGTTTACAAAATAAACTTCCGCCTTAAACCGCGATTGTTTGTTTTGATAAAAAATCGCGCCAAGTCCCGATAAAAGCGGAAGATTTTTGGTTTCCAATTTATATTTGCCCGGTCCGAATACGTCCGCGATTTTGCCCAAATGAACAAAAATAGCTACTTGGGATTCTCTTACCGTAAGAGAAGAGCCGCTTATGATTTCTTTTCCGCTATGCGGAAAGCGGTACGCCAAAAGGTTGTTGCTGTCATCTTTCCATTCGATAACCTGCCACATTTGGTCTCTAAAAGCCATTATTCATTCTCCTTTATAAAAAAATGATTACTCGGGTTAAATTTAAAAATATTTTGTAAAAAAATTTTACCACTTTTTGCCGCAAAAAGCAATAAAAACCCTATATATTATCCTTCGTCGTTCATTACAACGCCTATGATTTTTTCTTTTTCAAAACATTGTATTTCGGGGTTTCGGCTGTCGTTGCTGTCGTTGCGGTTATCTCCCATTAAAAAATAACCTTCGGTCACTAAATAAGGCGTGGAGCTAAGCACTCCGGTTCTGTCGGGACGAATGGCAGGCAAGGTAACGCCGACGTATTCTTCATAAATTATTTGTCCGTCTGCCGTTTCTATTACCACCACATAACCTTCGTCAGACCAAACCAATGAAACAAGGTCGCCTTCTATCGCTATTACTCGTTTTACCAACGCTTTGTCGTCATATTCATCGTAAGCCACGACGATATCGCCTCTTTGCGGTTTTGCGAGTTTATTTACCCATACCCAATCTCCGTCGTTTAGCGTTGGGTACATAGACGTTCCCGATACCGTGTAACTGCTGACAAAAAAACAGCGGAACACAATAGCTATAACCACCAGCGCAATCAAAACCATATAAAAAACCAAATCGCTTTTTATTTTTGAAGCTCTGTCGTCCATTATGTTCTGCCGTAATATTTTTTTGTCGATGCTATTTTTTTTATTCACGGTTTTTGTCAATTTTCTTTACCGCCTTTTTCACAGCGTTGCTGTCCAGTAGGACTATATGTCCGCATTTGAGACATTTCAGCTTGTAATCCGCGCCAACACGCACAACAAGCCATTTATCACCTCCGCAAGGATGCGGTTTTTTTGTGGTTACAACGTCGTTTAATTCTAACATAAAAAACCTTTATGTAAACAAAATATTCGTGACTATTATATTATTTTCGCACGCAAAAGCAAGTAAATCAAGTCCGCCCACTTTATCAGCGGCAAGCGTCTTTCCTGTTGTGCAACGGAAATCTTGTCCTGAAAGGACTATTTTTTGCCACATATTGCCCCCCAAAAGAGAAACACGGCAAAAATATCTGCATTGATCCTTGTTCCAGTTTTGAACGATACACACGTCCAAATTTTGTTTTGTTTCGCTGCATACGTCAAAAATCAAAACGCTTTCAAAATGGCGTAAAATCATATTTTCCGAGAGAGCAAAAGTACCGAAACGTTTACCCGAAATTCCGCCTATACCTAACGGACCCGTAGCGAACACGATCGAGCTTTTATCCCAAAGCGTTTCTTCTCCGGTTACGTCGATAGGTATAAATTCTCCCATACCCATAGATTGATTATAAATCATTCTGGTATAGTCGATAAGCGTAAGGTTTTTCGATATATCTTTCGGCGTAAAAATGTGTATTTCGCTGGACAGCTTCATACCGTTGTAAAAATCGGCGTTTGCGTATACGCTTACTGGCAACTCTTCGTCGTAAATATTTATTTCGGCATTTGCGCCGTATTCGGTTTTTGTCATTACGGGCGCAACCCAGTTAAGACGGTTTTCTTTTGGTCCCCTTGCATACCATACCGTGAACAATTTCGCTTCGGTTTCGATTTTTGCGTAAAGTTTGCCGTTTTCCGCAAAGACGGACATTTTCGGCGGTTTTGCGATATCGAGACTGTTCTTAAACCACTTGTCCATAGACCTTTTGACTTCGGTTGTGAGAGTGTCCAGCATACCCGCCACAAAAAAGTAACGAGAATTTTTGTTGGGGAATCTTTGAATCGCCGCAGCCGTGTCGCTCATATCGGTATATTTGCTGTTGCTGCCCACCAAAACGTATACGGGCTGCTCTATAAGATGAATGTAGCTTTGGGGGCATATGCCCGCAAGCCA
>JAQUSX010000093.1 GCA_028710055.1 Clostridia bacterium
CACTTTGCCTCTGCGGACTTCGCCGCTGGCTTGCTCAATCTCAACCAGTTCGTTATATTTTACGCCGCTTACGTCGGTGACCAGCATAAGCGGTCCTACTACTTCTCTTACAGTTTTGTATTCTTTAAGCATCACAAACCCCCTTTGTTAACGAGCGCGTCCATCTGATGTTTTAACGCTTTGGCGATATCGTCAAGTTTACTTATTTCGCTTTCGGGAATATATTTCGCTCTGCCTATCTGCTCTCTTACGGGAAGCGCAAGTATATCGCTTAGTTCCACGTCTTTTTTGAGAGCGTCGAGTCCTAATGTATAGCAATCCAAAATAAGTTTCATCATTTTGTATTGCTTGAGCATACCCGTGTATGTGTCTACTTCGTCAAAAGCATTTTGGTGCAAAAAGTCTTCGCGGACGGATTTTGCCGTTTCCATAGTAAGTCTGTCGTGATAGGAAAGAGCGTCCATACCGACCAAGCGCACGATTTCGTCAAGTCTGCTTTCGTCTTGAAGCACAGCCATAAGTTTTTGTTTTAATTTCGTAAAATCAGGCGCGACGTTTTCGTCGTACCATTTCGCGAGTTTATCGTCGTAAAGCGAATAACTCTGAATCCAGTCGATTGCGGGGAAGTGTCTGCGGTATGCCAGCTCTGCCGACAAGCCCCAGAAAACTTTTACGATACGCAAAGTGCTTTGAACGACGGGTTCGGACAAGTCGCCGCCCGGAGGAGAAACCGCTCCGATGGCTGTGATTACGCCTTTAACGTCTTTGCTTCCGAGTACCCTTACAATTCCCGCTCTTTCGTAGTACTCAGCTATACGGCTGGATAAGTATGCGGGGTAGCCTTCTTCACCAGGCATTTCTTCAAGTCGTCCGGACATTTCACGCAAAGCTTCCGCCCAACGAGAGGTACTGTCCGCCATAATGGCGATACTGTAACCCATATCTCTGAAATACTCGGCTATCGTTATTCCCGTATATATCGACGCTTCACGAGCCGCAACGGGCATATCGGAAGTGTTGGCGATAAGGACGGTACGCTTCATCAATGGGTCGCCAGTACGGGGATCGACTAGTTCGGGGAATTCGTTAAGAACGTCGGTCATTTCGTTGCCGCGTTCGCCGCAGCCTACGAAAATAATAATATCGGCGTCAGCCCATTTTGCGAGCTGGTGCTGCACTACCGTTTTTCCGCTTCCGAACGGTCCGGGTACGGCAGCCGTGCCGCCTTTCGCTATCGGAAAAAGAGTGTCGATAACTCTTTGTCCGCTTATCATAGGCTCGCTTGGAGCGTATTTTTCTTTATAAGGTCTGCCGCGTCTGACTGGCCAGCGTTGAGTCATCGTAAGATCGGTGACTCCGTTTGCGGTTTTTACCTTTGCAACGACCTTGTCAATGTTGTATTCGCCTTTTTCTATAATAAAATCGATTACGCCTTTAACGCCGAACGGCACCAAAATTTTGTGCAAAACCGTTTTGGTTTCCTGCACCGTGCCGAGTACGTCGCCGCAAACGACTTCGTCTCCTTTTTTAGCAGCGGGAACAAACTCCCAAAGTTTTTCTCTGTCAAGCGGAGAAACTTGCACGCCTCTTGGTATACGGTCGCCCGACATTTTTTGTATGGTATTAAGCGGACGCTGTATTCCGTCAAAAATGCTTTCGATAAGTCCCGGTCCCAGTTCTACGGACAGCGGATGACCTGTGGATACGACGATATCGCCCACTCCCAAGCCGCTTGTTTCTTCATAAACCTGCACCGACGCTTTGTCGTTTCTAAGCTCGATAACTTCGCCGATAAGCTTTTGTTCGCCTACCAGTACGACGTCGTACATTTCGACGTCCGCCATATTTTCCGCGACAATAAGCGGTCCGCTGACTTTTATTATTCTTCCTTGCATTCTTCTTCCTCTTTATTAAACAATATATCCATACCTATAGCTTTTTCCACGTCTTTTTTTATTCCTTTCATACCGTAGCCCGTGCCTCCGCCTTCTACGGGAATGGGCACAAGCACAGGATAAGGCGTTTTTTTACATTTTTCTATTACTTCGGGTATTTTCTCCGCTAACGTTTCGGCAATAAATATCACGGCAAATCCGTCTGCGGATAAATTTCTGATAAGCAAACGCGCTTGCTCGGGAGTGGTCGCGTCAAACACTTCCACACCGATAGCCCTAAATGCCGCTACGCTGTCTTTATTCCCGATAACGCCTATTTTGTTATACATAAAGCTCCTTAATTCTGCTTTTAATAACTTCTTCTTTTACGCCGTTTTTTACGCCGACAAGTATCCAGCGCAAATTTTCTATTTCCGTTTTTTTGCTCATAAAATAATTTACAAGCGGATAAACGGTCTCCATATCATTTTTATACGGGGTTAAAATTTTCTTTTTTATGTTGCTAAAATATATTTCCGCGTTTACTATGGGCTTGTCTTGCCTTATGCTTTCGGCGCAAATATCGCCGAGTTGGCGGTAAGGCGTTTCGTGAGTGTAATTAAGTAAGCCGTCCAATCCTTTTCCGTACGCTTTGACGATTTCGTCCAGTACCAGCGAGCCGCCGTCGATAAACATTTCCGCGTATTGAGTATCTTTGTAATGAACATACAAGCATCTGAACGCAGTCAAAATATTCATCATATCGATATCCGCTGTAAAATACTCGTTAGCGTATATGCTTTTGGCAAGTTTAAGATTATCGAGTATGTTGGCGTATTTAGCTTTATCCAAAACGGTATCGATAAACTGTGCCGAGCCTTTACCGCTTTCATAAGCTTCGTCTATCAGTCTTAAAGCGTCGCTCATAGGCTTCGGCAAATCGTCGTAGTCCGTTGCTTCGATAGCGTCGGCAAGAAAATTGACGTCAATGTTACCAAACTTAGTGGCGGTATTTTTGGCGTCTATTCCCATACGGCGGGCTTTTTGAAACAATTTCGCGTTAGTATAGTCGTAACCGAGAATAAAACAGTCGGTCAAAAATTTATTCGGCGACATTGACTTGAAAAAATCAACCGTTATTTCCAATTCCTTGTCCAAAAGCTGTTCAAAGTCGCTGCCAGAGTTTACCGTCATACCGCCCGCGTAATTGTTTTCATACAATATTTTAACAGCGGCCTCAAGCGAATTTGCTTCGGCTATTCTATTCAGTTTTTCACGCCCGATAAGCTTCGTGGAAAGTACCGCCACTCTGCCGCTTGCGTACAAGGTTATGTTGTCAGTCATAAATTTTCCTTAAACAATACGGTCGCAACTTTGTTTTCAACGCGTTCTCTGCTCTCGTCAAGTAAAACGTCCAAAGTCAAATTCTTTTCATATTCGCCTTTTGCTAATATTATTCCGCCCTCAAAATCGCCGTAATTTTTCGCCAATTTCAAGTTTTTGTCGAATTTATTTAAAAAAGTTTGAGTAATACGTTTTGAGTCGTTTTCGCAAATAATAACATTTTCGCCGTCGGCAGCGTAACGCGTGATAAGCTTTCCGATAAGCTCGCAGTAAGTTTTATCGTCCATAGCGACGACAGCTTTTCCCGCGTCAACAAAGGCCTGTTCGAGAAGCTTTTGCTTTGTGTACAGTCTGCTTTTTTTCGCGTCCAAACCCGCGACCGACATACGACGGCGCAAGTTTTCGGTAGCGTCCGACGCGGCTTTTTGTTTCGCCTTACTGTGCTTATTCGAAACATTCTCATTAGCCTGCGCGTAAATACTTTCCGCGCGCGAATTAGCGTCGGCTATTATTTCTTCCGCTTTCGTTTCGGCGTCGGATAATATTCTTTCTATTATCGTATCTTTACCGCTCATAATTAGATAGCTACTCCAAGCCATACCATCAAGAATGATACGAGCAAGCCGAAGATAGCGTACGTTTCAACAACGGCAACCATAGCGATACCTTTACCGCTCATATCGGGGTTTTTGCCTACCATAGCTATAGCGGAGGCTCCTACTTTACCTTGGAAAACCGCGCTGAAATATCCTACGATAGCGATGGGCAAAGCTCCTGCAATATATTGCAAACCTTGTTCAATAGTCAATGCTGCGATTGTTCCGCCAAGTACGCCGATACGCAAACAAATTACGAAAGCTATAATAAATCCGTAGATACCTTGCGTAGCGGGCAAAAGTTGAATAACCTGCAATTTAGGATAAACGTCGGGTTTTTCCGCGGCTACTCCGGCAACGGCTTGTCCGCCGAGCGTTACGCCGATAGTGCTGCCGATACCTGCGGGTATAAATGCCAAAGCTGCAGCCAGAAAAGCGAAAATAGCTCCCCATTGCATGGGTTCAGCCGCTGTTGTGACGATTGTTCCGGCGTCTTCGAAAAAAGCCAAAAGACTTGTCAACATAAAAATTTCCTCCAA
>JAQUSX010000094.1 GCA_028710055.1 Clostridia bacterium
CTAAATCTTAGCGAGCCGTGCGCAAGCACGATATCGACGCCCATAGCCAGCAAAACGTGCGACGGATCAAGCGTTCCCGACGAGCAAGCCGAGCCTGACGAAACGGCTACTCCGCCAAGGTCAAGTAACATCAGTATGCCTTCGCCTTCTATAAACTCAAAAGAGAAATTGGCGTTTGAAGGCAGTCTAACGGTCGGGTGACCGTTATAGGTAACGTAGGGAATTTCTTCCGTTACTCTTTTTACGAAATAATCTCTAAGCTCTTTGATGTAAGCGTTATTTTTTTGCATATCACGGACTGCTTTTTGAATCGCTTCACCCATACCCACTATTGCGGGAGTATTGGTCGTGCCGCCGCGCTGCATTCTTTCTTGTCCGCCGCCGACTATAAGTTTGTCTATTTTTACGCCGTTTTTTATATAAAGCGCGCCTACACCTTTCGGTCCGTAAAATTTGTGAGCGGAAACAGAAGCTAAATCAACGCCGAGTTCTTTCAAATCTATCTCAACCGCACCTACCGCTTGAACACAGTCGGAATGTACCAAAATGCCTTTTGCGTGGCAAATTTCAACTACTTCTTTTATCGGCTCGATAGTTCCGACTTCGTTATTGGCAAGCATAACGGAAACTAAAATAGTATCGGGTCTAATTGCTTTTTTCAATTCGTCAAGTTTTATTACCCCGTATTTATCTACGGATAAATAAGTGACGTCAAAGCCGTTTTTACCCAGCCATTTTGCGCTGTTAATGATAGCGTGATGCTCAATAGCGGAAACAATAATATGTTTGCCGTTGTCGCGACGGGCAAACGCAGCTCCTTTTATCGCCCAGTTATCGCTTTCCGTTCCAGAACCCGTAAAATATATTTCGTTGGGGTTGCAATTAAGCGCGTCCGCCACTTGTTTACGAGCTTTATCGACGGCTATTGCCGTTTCTTTGCCAAAACTGTGCTGGCTGTGCGTGTTTCCGAATTTTTCCGTTAAATACGGCATCATTTTTTGCAAAACTTCTTCGTCCAGCGGAGTCGTTGCCGCGTGGTCAAGATATACTCGCATCAAATTTCCTCCAAAAGTTCTTTTAGCGTAATCGAATCCAAAAATTCGTTAATGTTTTTATAAAGTTTGTTCCATAACGCATGCGGAGCGCATTTTTTTCTGCCGCAAGTCGCGCCTATGCAATCAACGATTTTCAAGTCGTTTTCTAAGCATCTTAATACTCTGCCGACAGAGATTTTTTCGGGCTTGTCCGTCAGAATATATCCGCCGTAAGCTCCCCTTTGCGCGCTGACTATACCTTCGCTTTTGAGTAGCGACAATATCTGCTCTAAATATTTTTCGGTGACTCCGATAGAAGCCGACATATCGGCTACCGACAAAGTGGTTCCGCCGTCGTACGCTTTGGCAAGCTCGGTCGCGGCATACAAGCCGTACCTGGCTTTCGTTGACATTTTCATAAATTTTAAATCCTACTCTTTTACTAGGAATAATATATCATTATTATGTTTTACAGTCAATCATAATAAAGCCGTTTTTAGTAAATTTCTTTAAATTTTTTTTAAAATTTTAAACAATTAAATATCACGACCGTAAAATTACATATTTTTCGGTCTATTGTTACGATTATTTTTTTATCCGATTTTTTTACGCAAAAAAAAAACGGGCATAACACCCGTTTTTTTAAGTAATTTAAATTTAATTTAGTTTGATTACTCTATAATATCGTTTTTGTAAAGCGGGAAACGGTCTGTAAGAGCCAAAACGCGTTTAAGATTTCTGTCAAGCGAGTTTTCGCCGTTTTTAATAACGTCAGCAACTATTTCGCCGATTTCCATCATTTCGGGTTCCTTCATACCTCTCGTGGTTGAGCTCGGTGTGCCTACGCGGATACCGCTTGCGATTTTCGGCGGAGCTGGGTCAAACGGAATGGTGTTAGCGTTGACCGTGATATGGATTTTGTCCAAAGTATCGGTTAACGAGCGTCCAGTATAACCGCTGCCGCGAACGTCTACGAGTATTAGGTGATTATCCGTTCCGCCCGATACAAGACGAAGTCCGTTATCTTTCATTGCTTTTGCGAGTACCTGAGCGTTTACTAAAACTTGTTTCTGATAATCTTTGAATTCGGGTTTTAACGCTTCGCCAAAACATACCGCTTTTGCTCCGATAACGTGCATTAACGGTCCGCCTTGCGTTCCCGGAAATACGGCGCTGTCGATTTTTTTCGCCCATTGCTGTTTGCAAAGAATCAAACCGCCTCTCGGTCCGCGGAGAGTTTTGTGCGTCGTGCTTGTGACTACGTCTGCGTACGGAACGGGACTGGGGTGTAATCCAGCTGCGACTAATCCTGCAATATGAGCCATATCAACCATTAATATAGCCCCTACTCTGTCGGCGATTTCTCTAAAACGTTTAAAATCTATAAATCTCGAATACGCGCTTGCGCCCGCAACGATAATTTTCGGGTTATTTTCTACCGCGATTTTTTCAAGCTCGTCGTAATCTATCATTTCCGTTTCGGGATTAACGCCGTAAGGAACGATATTGAAATATTTGCCTGAAATATTTACGGGACTGCCGTGAGAAAGGTGTCCGCCGTGGGACAAATTCATAGCCATAATGGTGTCGCCGGGTTTTAAAAAGGCAACGTAAACGGCTGTATTGGCGTTAGCACCGCAATGGGGTTGAACGTTTGCGTGTTCCGCTCCAAAAAGCTGTTTTGCTCTGTCGCGCGCAAGGTTTTCCGCTATATCGACAAATTCGCAACCGCCGTAATATCTTGCTGCGGGATAACCTTCGGCGTATTTATTAGTCAAATGACTGCCCATAGCGGCTAATACTGCGGGAGAAGCAAAGTTTTCACTCGCGATTAACTCGATATTTTGACGCTGACGGGTAAGCTCAAGCTCATACGCTTCATATAGCTCGGGATCGCTTTGTTTAAGTGTTTTTAAGTCTATCATATTTCACCTCATAAGTGTTTTTTTATCGTTTCCACTATCTTTGCCAAAGGCTGCACACCGATTATTCTATCTACTAATTCACCGTTTTTATAAATACATACGTTAGGTATCGCTTGAACTTCCGCGGCGTTCGCCAGGTCGCTTTCCTCGTCAACGTTAACTTTTCCGAATTTTACAGTAGGAAGCTGATCCGCTACCTGTTCCAAAACGGGAGCAAGCATTTTGCAGGGACCGCACCAAGAAGCCCAATAATCGACAACGGCAACTCCGCTTATAAATTTGTCAAAATTTTTACTTGTTACCACTTCAACTTTACTCATAAATCGTTTGTCTCCTTTATTATTTTCACCATTTTAGGCACGAGTTTCATATTTTTAGCGTAATTAAGGTCAATATGCCTTACAATCAAAAATCCAAAACCTAGTCCGACTACAAAAACTATGCACAATATCCAGTCAGCAACCCTCATTAAGTAACCGCCTAACATCAAAAGCAACGCCGCAAAAAGCGGAATGAGATAAACTATAGCTGATACTTTTGAGGCGGATGTGTCGTTAAAGGCAATCTCGACTTGATCGCCGACGGTTGCGTCCAAAGTGTTTTCAACCTCGATGTCGACGTATTTTTTATCGGAAGTAAGACCGCACATAGAGCAGTTGCCGCATGCCGAGCTGCGGAATATCCGTATCACGGCGTCTTTGCCTTTTAATTCTATCACATGACCCGTATCTGTCATATCAATTTTTCCCGTTTTATAAAATATATTTATTCAAATTTAACGTTTTTGCCGTCTGCGATAAATTTTCTTTTACAAATTTATCGTCTACGATGATTTTAATTCGTTCACTTGTTTCGTCCACGTCGAAAGAAATATTTTCAACCAAGTTTTCCAATATGCTTTGCAGACGTCTCGCGCCGATATCTTCCATTGTAGCGTTCATATCGACCGCGATTTCGGCGATTTCTTCTATGCCGCTTTTGTGAAAAACTAAGTCGATATTGTCTACGGCAAGAAGTTTTTGATACTGCGTAGTAATAGCGTTTTGCGGTTCGGTCAAAATTCTTATAAACTCGTCTTTGCCAAGGCTCGTCAACTCTACAAGCACGGGGAAACGTCCTTGCAGTTCGGGTATAAGGTCGCTGACTTTGCTCACATGGAACGCGCCGCTCGCTATAAAAAGAATATAATCCGTTTTAATATTGCCGTATTTTGTCGTAACCGAGCAGCCTTCAACGATAGGTAAAGTATCTCTTTGCACGCCTTCGCGCGACACGTCGGGACCGTTTTGAGAGCCGCCGCCCGCGATTTTGTCTAGCTCGTCGATAAATATAAGTCCGTCGTTTTCCGCTCGCATAATTGCTTCC
>JAQUSX010000095.1 GCA_028710055.1 Clostridia bacterium
TTTTAGTTCAAGATACACTTCGCTTTCGCCGTTTGGTATTCCATAACTACGCAAACGCAGCTTTTCTTTATACGACGGTTTTTCTATGCTCGCGCGAATAAGCCTGTAGTCGTCCGTATCAAAATACTCGTTGCATATTATCTGCTCGCCGTATTCGTCGGGTTTTAAATACTTTGAAAACTCGTTAAAAACTCTTTCGTACTGACTTAATGTGAGAAGATATTTTTTCTCGTTGCGTTCAAAAGTTTTTGTCACGTTTTTACTCCTAATGCTTTTATTAATGAAATTTTAAACGCTCAATATTAAAACATTATTAAAAAGCAAAAAAAATCGGCGTATTGCCGATTTCTTTTATGCAAGAGATTTAAAAAAATATAAGGAGGAAGAGATTATTATATTTTTATAGGTGTGTTTTACCTAAAAAATTCGTTATTTTAATTCTGTGCTAAGAGCCGCAAAAATCACAATCAAATTCCGCTTAAACGGGAAAGGTTACCGTAAACAAAGTGAACTTTTGTTCCTCGCTTTCCACGCTTATTTTACCGCCAAGGTTATCGGTAATAGCTTTTGCTATCGCTAGCCCCAAACCGAAAGAATGGTTTTCATCACTTGTGCGCGCGGCGTTGGTACGGTAAAATCTATCAAAGATTTTGTCTATTTTTTCTTTCGGAATGCCATCGCCCGTGTTTTTTACTGATAACGCTATTTTTTTATTTGTCGCTGTTAATACCAGGTCGATATTTCCGCCGTGATTGGTATATTTTACGGCATTATCCAGTAATATCAAAACCAGCCTTTCTATTTGCTTAGGGTTTGAAAAAAGCGTTATATCGGGCGCAATAACAGTGTTTAGATTTATGTTCTTTTCGTAGCAAGCCGCGTCCATAGACAAGCCAGCCCTTTTCACGAGCTGCGAAAAATCAAAAATTTCTTTACTGAGTTCTGCGTTTTCAAGTTTTGACAGTTCGAGCATATCCAAAATCAAGCTGTCCATTCTGTTAACGTACAAATTTATGTTGTCCAGCCATTTTTCATTTTCTTTTACGGTTTTAGTTTTATCTGACTGCACGACGGAAAGATTGGTAGATATTATTGTAAGCGGCGTTTTGAGCTCGTGGCTCGCGTTAGCGACGAGTTCTTTTTGTTTGACAAACGCTTCTTCCACAGGTTGTACAGCCGATTTTGAAAACAGCCAAGCGATAACTGTAATTATACCCAAACTCGCAACGTAAGAAATACCGAGCGTAAGCCCCAAGGTAAGCGTATTGTCGTTAAGAATAGTTACGTCGTAAATAATATATACGGTATTATTTTGACCGAACATATCGACAGTTTGGGCGTTGTCGACTACAAACTGGAATCCGCTCACGGAAAATTTGCCTTTTTGAGTTTCCACGGCTTTATCCAATATCGTAGAAAAAAGCTCCGTCTCATATCTATCCGAACCTACAGCGAAAGAAAAACCGTCTTCGCGCACGGTATATTTTATATAATCCGTTCTGCCTTGAAAACCCGGTTCATCTTTGCCATAAAGAGCGTTGTCTATCGTAGAATATATTTGGTTTTGATTATCGGAATACACAACGCCGAAAACTACGCAAAAAACTATAAGCAAAAACGCGCCCGCCGTAGCCACGCACGCCAAAATGAACCGAGATCTGAGTTTTTTAAAGATTTTTTCCTGCATTTTATTTTTGTTCGCCTTTTTCTATATTGATTTTGTAGCCTACCCCTCTTACCGCTTCAATAGCGATATTCGCGCCTACAAAAGCAAGTTTTTTTCTCAAAAAAGAGATATACGCTTCAAGATTGTTGCTGATAAATTCGCCGTCAAATCCCCAGACTTTTGAAATAATATCGTCCTTTGTCGACACAAAATTCGGTCTTTCAAAAAAATATCTGGCTATCTCAAATTCTTTACCCGAAAGCCTGACTTCGTTTT
Source organism: Clostridia bacterium (assembly GCA_028710055.1). Taxonomy (GTDB): domain Bacteria; phylum Bacillota; class Clostridia; order Christensenellales; family CAG-314; genus JAQUSX01. The sequence goes on from JAQUSX010000095.1 coordinate 1,943, forward strand.
TTTCGGTCTGCAATGAATAGGTCGCAAGATTTAATGAAACATTACCGACAGTTAGAACGTTATCCGTCACAAGTTCGCCCCTGCGCCTTGTCAAAGCCCTGAGGCGGGCAAGTAATTCGGGTACGGAAAAAGGTTTCGCCAAGTAATCGTCCGCGCCCTTATCAAGCCCGTTGACTTTGTCTTGTTCGTCCGACAATGCCGTAAGCATAAGTACGGGCGTAACGACTTTTTTCTTTCTCATTTTCGTCAAAACTTCAAATCCGTTCAGACTGGGCAACAGCACGTCCAAAATAATTACGTCGTAAATATTGGCGCACGCGTAATCAAGCCCGTCTTCCCCGTCGTAGACGGCGTCCACCTCGTATCCGTTTTTTTTGAGTATATCGGTCAGAGCTTCGGAAAGTTTTTTTTCGTCTTCCACCAAAAGAACTCTCATTAAACCAAATCTCCTTTTTTCGACTTTATTATACATTAGTAATATTAAAAAATCATTAAAATAAAGTAGAACCTTTGTAATGCTGCAATTTATCTAAAAAAACATAAAATAAAAAACCGCTCTAAAGTAGAGCGGTGTTTTTTTATATTTTTTCTATACGTTTTAAGGCGGATACCATTATTTTGTTTATCAAAGTGTCGTAATCCACTCCGCAGAAGTTCGCCAGCATCGGGAAGTCGCTGTAATTAGGCGCGAGCCCCGGCAAAGGATTTACTTCGATAAAAAACAGAGAACCGTTTTCGTCAAGCCTAAAATCTATTCTGGCAAAATCCGAACAGCTTAATATTTTAAATACGTTTGCCGCGACGGTTTTCATCTTTTCTATTTGCGCTTTTGGTAAGTCTGGCGGGCAAACATAATCGACGTACTTTTCGTAATTTTGCTTGACCGAATAACTGTAAACGCAAAAGTTTTCCTGCGTCGGTCGTTTGTAGGTTATTTCCATAGGCTCGAAGACGAACAAATCTTTTCCGTTGCCTATAAGCCCTACCGTAAATTCTCTGCCGTGAATGTATTCTTCCACAAGCATATCCTGACGGTATTTCTCAATGTTAATTTTTAATACTTCGGTAAGCTCTTTGTGGTTTTTTGCTATAGCTACGTCGGAAATGCCTTTGCTCGAACCTTCGGCGTTTGGTTTGACGATAACGGGATAAGTCAAATTTACGGGGCGGGTGGGATTTTTCGCGGGGACTAATACATACTTAGGCGTTTTTATTTTGTAAGTAGCCAGGACTCTTTTTGTCAAAGCCTTGTCAAGAGCGATACAAAGCGTTGTTTCGTCAGAACCCGTGTAGGGTATTCCGAATAAATTTAATATTGCGGGAATCTGGGCTTCTCTGCCCCTTCCGCCTTTACCTTCTGCGATATTAAAGGCTATATCAATATTTGCGTCTTTAATTTTTTCCAATAGCGAACTGTCTTCTTCAAAGAGTACTACCGTGTTATCTCTTTTTTCCAAAGCCCGCTTGATAGCTTCTATTGTGCTAAAACTATCGTATTCCGCCTCCTCGTCCGATCCGCTTTTGTGCTTGACATTATAAAATAAACCGACTTTTAAGGGGGGGTAATCGTCTTTCTCGTTAATCGCCACCTAATAACTTCCTCCGAATAAATATTATAATTATTATAAGATTTTGTTAAACTGTGTCAACGGTATTTAGGCAAATAAAATTATTAAATTTTTATTAAAACTATTGACATTTATCTTGAAAGAGACTATTATATTTAACTTTTTTGTGATAATTTTTTTGCCTTTAAAAACAAATTTTATCAACGACGGGTTTAATGAATTTTTGCAAAACTTTTATGACTAGCCCCACCGTTAACGCCAATATAATCGTGCCTTCGCGTATGCCGACGAGTTTTCCGAAAGCGATAAAAGACAGGATAATGCCCAAAGCCACTTCGGTAGCGTCTATTATTATTTTCCAGTACGGAAACTTTATTTTCGTAACGGAAGCAAAAGCCAAAGCCATACCTTCGACTGGCAGCGGCAAAAGCTTTACGTCAACGTATAATATTACGCCTAAAGCTATCAGTATCACCGATATTGCTATCATACCAAGCTGTCCGAAATACGTGGGAAAACAAAAGCCTCCTAATAATGATTTACACAAATCGCAAAAATAACCGAAAATCAACGCGAATACAACTTGAAAAATATTATACCAGCGAAAATTCTTTCTCAAAACAATCCATTGCACGCCTACCCAAAGCGTATATAAGGCGGTTATGGTAACGGTCAAAGGTATGTCGGTAACCAAATACAAAACGTACGGCAAGCTGCTGGCCGCGGAAATACCAAGATTACTGTT
>JAQUSX010000096.1 GCA_028710055.1 Clostridia bacterium
TCACAAAAAGAATATTGCGTTTTTACGATTGTATTCCGCCCGACTGGGGCGAAGGCTATGACAACGTTACTATCGTCACGACTGTGGAAAATCAAAAACGGGCGGATGAAAGATTACCGTTTTTTTTGAGTTTACCTATAAAACACAAATGCATCACTTCCGAGCCTTTGCTGCAAGAAATCGATTTGTCGCCGTATCTTAACGAAACAATCGAAAGCGTCGTCGCGGGCGGCGAATCGGGCGAAAATGCACGAGAATGTCGGTACGAGTGGATTTTAAAAATCCGCGAGGCTTGCGTAAACAATAACGTGCCGTTTAGTTTTAAACAAACGGGCGCGAATTTTATTAAAGACGGCGTAAGATACACCGTTCCCCGAAAATATCAGCATATTCAAGCGAAAAAAGCAAATATAGATTTTCGCCCGAAATTTAGATTTTGAAGCAAATTGCTTTAAATAAGATAAAATTTCAAAAAACAAAAAGACCGCTATTAACGGTCTTTTTGATTGGAGAAATATATGAATTACGGTCTTGGTTGACCGCCTTTGCCGCCCATTCCCGAAGTTGCGCTTACGGTTGGGTTTATTGAATATATCGTAAATTCGTCGAAAAATACGCCGCTTAAATATATACTGTAACTGTCTTTAATTAGCGTAGTCTGAAGCGAATACAATATTAGAATATTTTTTTGAGGGAGTATATTTAATAACAGTCTCATTGCTGAAATTTTTCAATTTTTATTATCGAAAACGTATATGAGTTTAAGCCTATCATTACGCTGTATTTAGTCGAGTTGGAGGTGGGCATTTGCGCCATTTCCGCTGCTGCCCAAGGCTAGCAATGTTCCGCCGCGAAAAGTAAACTGATTTTGATAATCCAGCGCGCCGTTTCCGTCGTTCACAGATCCTTCGACTGTAACAGCTCCGCCTGACATCGCCGTTGCTGTTCACGCAACGTCAATAACAAAAGTACCGCCTTAAACACGTTGCTTATCGCTTTAATAGTTTTCACGCTGTCGCCGCTCGTCGAATCGTCTGAACCGAACGAAAATCCATTTCGATTTCGCGGAATATTTGTGAAGTTTGTCATAAATGAAAACAAATTGAAGATTAAGCACTTGAGCATTATGGATGGCGTCCTCCGCCACCAGTTCCGCCGCCGATTCCTCCGCTTGATGATATGTTATGCGTTGTCGCCATGCTGGAGACTGTTGTGGAAATTTGTTTAGTTCCGCCGCTGTATTCGGCATCGCTGTAATAACCGTTTTTGGCAATGCCTGTAAGCGTCCCTCCTGTGTAGATGTTAATCGTCATTCCGACGCTCATCTTGGAAGAAGTAACAATGATCGATTGATACGCCTTGTCCGAAACATAGGCAAGAATCAAATTGTTATCTCCGTCATAAATTGCCAAAGGCGTTCCCGCGGTCATGCTTGAAGTTAGATGACATTGAAAACTTGCCTGCGTGGAGGACGAAGAAATCATATGCGCGTTTTCTGTACCTCCGACAGCAATCACAGTGCCGCCCGTCACAACAAAGTCTATATCAAAATCGATTGCGCTGTCGCCTCTGGTATTTGCGCCGCTTACGATGAGCAACCCTCCGGACATCCTAATTGCTCCATTTGCATCCAATCCATCGCCGTCGCTACGGATGACGATGGTTCCTCCCGTGATATTAATAATGTTTTCATCATTTGTATTGCTCTGTCCCGGCTGCAAACCCGCTCCGCCTCCGCTGGTTGCGTTAATCGCGTCGTCGCTCGCGATAATATTTATATCGCCGTCGCTAATCGTAATCTTAACGCTCTCTATCCCTTCATAGCATTTGTCGATATTTATTATGCCGCCGCTTATGATAAGGATATTGTCGGCGTGAAAACCGTCGTCGCCCGAACTTACTTCAAGATTTCCGCCCGATATAAGCATTGAGTCATTGCAATGAACGCTGTCGTCGCTGCTGTCAATATTAAATTCGCCGCTATTAATGACAATGTTATTCGTCGCTTTTATAGCTTTCGCGCTGTCGCTGTTAGAAGTTGAACTTCCCCAGCTACCCCAAGGCGTTTGTTGACTTTGCGAACTGCTGTTTGCGCTTCCGCCTCCCGTCGTGATATCAAACGTCCCTCCGTTTATTAAAATGCCGTTGGCCGCTTGAATACCGTCGTTCTCACAAATAAGGCTAATAGTACCGCTTTCAATATATATAGTTCCAAGTTTTGTGTCGGAGTCGTTTGTCGAGCGCAATCCGTCGCCGCCGCATTCCGCGTTTATTTCCGCGTTCAAAATATAAAGAAAATCTTTTCCTATAATACCGTCGTCCACCGAGTTGACGTTTATCGTGCCGTTTGTAATTTTCAAAACGTCTTTGCATTGAATCGCGTTGTTGTAATTCGCGTTAATGGTTAATGTTCCGCTGCCGTTAATCGTCAAATCGCTTTTACTGAATATAGTTGCCGACGGCTCTTCGTCTTCATTCAAAACATAATTCGCGGTATCCGTTAAAGTATTTACGGTATTACTGCATAAAGTTATGATTACTTTCTCAGCCTTTTGGATAAATATCGGAGCGGAAGAACCGCAACTTAGCGAAAGTCTGTTTAGAGCGATTTTTACTTCGCAGTCTTTCGCGTTTACTAATATTTGTCCGTCGGAGCAAGAGCCGCTAACTAAATACGTTCCCGATTTTGTTATCGTGACGACAGTTCCGCTCACCGTACAGTTTTCCGCTACTACGCTGGATTGCGAGAAAATTATTTGCGTATATGATGAAACGTCTTCGTTTAAATCATCTTCGGTAATTTCAACGCTAACTTCTACCGAAACCCCGTTTTCTCCGTCTAGCTCGGAACCGTTGCCGTTAATAATATTGTCGATATTTTGACAAGCGGTCAGGGTAAACACAAGCGCAAGAGCGATAAAAATAGCCGTTAATTTTTTCATTATCTACTCTCCTTTTACAGTTCTTCGTTGCCGTCGCGGTATATTCCGCAGATAATAGGCAGATTACCGTTACGGCAGCGCAATTCGTCGATGAGCTGTTTTTCCTGTCCCGCGTATTTTAACAGACCGTAATACTTTAACTCAAACATACTTCCAAGGTTTGTCGTTTTTACTTTTTCCAAAGTTATCTTTGAAAAATATTTTTTAAATATATCGTCAAATACGCCGGTATAATCAAGGTCTTCGGGGATAGTTATTTTTAAATGTCTTTCTTTTTGGTTTTTCGCTTCGCCTATCTTTGACGTTTTGAGCACAATGAACACTAAACAAGCGATCAGGCAAAACGCAATCGCAAAAGCGATATATCCCATGCCAGTAGCAAGACCTATCGCCATTGCCAAAAAGATTGACATAATGTCTTTGCTGTTGCCAGGAACGGAGCGGAATCTTATCAAACTAAAAGCTCCCAGAACAGCCACGCCTGTGCCTATATTTCCATTTACCATCATTATTACTACCTGAACTATCACGGGCAATAGTGTCAGCGTGATAACAAAATTTTTTGTATAGTTGCTTTTAACCATATATGCTAATGCTACGATAAGTCCTAAGGCAAGTGAAGCTACCGAGCAATAAAGCGCGGTAAGCGCGGTTATTCCCGTAGACGGTATAATGCTGTCAAACATAATTTATAATCTCCTGATAAGAAACGTTTGCGAGTATCATTTTTTGAAAAACTATCGTTTTAGGCGCGATAAATCTTTTGTAAACCGAGCCGTATTTTGAAAAAGAAGTAGGCGTCGCTTTTGATTTTGTTATTATTTCGCTCATCCACAAAGGTATTGCGCCGTTTACTTTCACTTCCATAACGACCGAACCGTCGGTGAAAAATTCTTCTCCGTAATCGCCTTTAGACATATCTATATCTTCCGTTCTGCTGCGGATTTTACTGTCAAAAGTCACCCGTATGCCGCTGTTTTTTTCGCCTGTCAAGGCTATACGGTTGTACGCTAAAAAAATCTTGGGTTTCGCGTGATAAAACAAAAGAAAGTAATTTATTTCGTTAAGCACTTGATTTTCATCATCGGGAATTTTGCCGTTTATATATTCGCGCATTTCGGCTAAACTACCCATAACTCGGCGTTTAAACACGATGCCGTCGTATTTCTTTTTTAGTTCAAGATACACTTCGCTTTCGCCGTTTGGTATTCCATAACTACGCAAACGCAGCTTTTCTTTATACGACGGTTTTTCTATGCTCGCGCGAATAAGCCTGTAGTCGTCCGTATCAAAATAC
>JAQUSX010000097.1 GCA_028710055.1 Clostridia bacterium
AAGAAAAAATCTCCTTCATAGATTATAAGTCGAATAGTATCGCCAAGCTCCACTTCGTTTTCTTCCATAAAATCTGTGGAAACCATACAATAAGGCTGTTCGCCCAATTCCTGCTTCAAAAACGAAGAATCGTATCCGTCTAAAAACTCAGTTACTATAGAAGAACTGTAATAAAATTCAGGCAGCTTTTCGAGATTGTTCGTGTAGATTACCCGCGCGTTTGCGGTAACTTTGTCCACAAAGGTTTCATACGCAAATCCCGTCGGTATTCTAAACTCTGGCAATTCTATCGGTACTCCGTTTTTCGCCGAAGTGCCTATATATAAATAAGGTTGATATTTAGAAACATTAAGTTCTTCAATCATACCCGTCTGATACAATTCGTTAAGAAGCGAACCGCGTATCAATAACTCGTTCATTTTCGTTCCGTTAATATCTGTATAATATCCGCTTATTTCTGCGCTCTCGTTCATTTGTACAAGCTTTTGAGTATAAGACTGCGTGGTAAAAGATAACTGGAACATCAATACGACTGCGCAAATTGCTACTATTATAGGTATCAAAGAACGGAAGTTGCCTCTTATAATGGAAAGCCAAGCGTATTTAAGCGGACCGCCGTTAAGCGCATGCGAGCGGGCTTTGCCGAAAACATTTGTTTTGCGATGATGTTTATGCGTATTTACACTTACCAAACCGAAAATAAAACAAGAAATCATCGACACAACAAAAACGCTTGCCGCGGTAAGAGCGAATACGCCGAAACTTATATTTGACGTAAATTGTATCGCCTTTACCATTGACAAACTGCCGTTGCTGTACATAAGGTCGTAAGAAGCATAGCTCTGCACAACGCTTTCCAATATTTTTATCATAACGCCCGATAACGCCGCGCTGATTAAAACGCCTATGACGCAGGCCGTTAAAGCGATGCACCCCGCGCCGAATAGGAAATATATAAAAATGTTTTTTGTTTCAACGCCGAGTCTGCGCATTGTTTTTGCAGAGTCGCGCTGTCTGTAAATAAATAAAAATCCGAATAACGCCGCTATAGCGATACCTACGACCGCGCTCGCGCATGTTACTATTATCGATATACGCATAACGTCGTTGAGCGGTTGCGTCACGTCGGTGTAACCTTGATCGTATACCGTCATTCTTACTCTGTCGGGCAAAAACGGCGTAATATCGTCGATAAACTGATTTGCGTTTTTGTTATCAATGGTGGCTTGTCCAAGCACAAAAGAAACATGAGCGGCAGCCAAATTCAAATCGTCGGTTTTTGGAATATAAAGCGAATTTTTATATTCGGTTTTGGTATTTGTTAATCCTACAATGGTATATTCTATCGATTCCTCAAAGCCCTGCGGTGCCCAATAACTTTCCCGTTTTGCCGTTTCGCTTTCATACGCAAAGTTTATGACGAACTTATCGCCTAGTTTTAAATTTAGATAAGTAGCTAAATATTCGGGCATAACGCAGACTTTTGCGCCGCTATTATATTCTTCTTCAGTAAAATATCTGCCTTCGGTCAAATACAGCGAAGTTTGCTGAAATGGAAACAACGCTTCTATATCGTTTGTCGCCTGGACTGTGTAACATTTATTGATAACGCGGTAAGTTTCCGCTATATCGTAAAAATAGCTGTCATTCGGTATGGTATAGCCGCCTTCCTCGTTAGTTACGTCTATAATCATATTTTCGATAGATCCATTAAGTCCGTCTCTTTCCGAAATTGCATTTTCAAACGGTATTAAAGAAACGTGTTTATACGCCGAATCGCCGTAATAAAATTCGCAGTTAAGTAAATAAAAATGCTTGTACTGAAGTTCCATTCCTTCTGTATTAACGTATATCATTAAATCGTCGACTTTCTCGTAAGAATAAAGCGTTTCAGCAACAACGCCGTTATAAACCTCTTCGCCTGTTTTATAACCTTGAATGTATACCAGTAAAACCGCTTTCTTTTTCAATAAAGCCAGATTATTTACGTCTACCCTGCCTTCCGTATAACCGAGCGCCATTTGGGTCGAATCCCAATCCAATACAGCAGGATTTTGAGTAATCGTTGAAATATCAAAGTTTTCAAAAAATCTGCCTATCTTTGGGTCGTATTCGGTATCGTCAGGATACGTCGCTCCCATATATTCGAATTTCGCCACAGTAATATAGTTTTCCTCGCAGTCCTGCAAAATGTCCTTTATCATTACCGACAAGCTTACGCTGATAGACATAATAACCACTATCAGTATTATCAAAATTAAAAAAAGCACGGACTTTTTTGAAGACCGAAGAACATTCTTAATACTATGGTTGACAAACATAATCGCCTATTCTCCTTTTGTTAATATGTAAAAATTTTCATTAGTTTATTGTAATATTTGCTGAATTAAAGCAAAAATACCCGCAAGCTACTCTATGATAACATAAAAGTTCTTTCATTAAAAGACCAAAAATAAAAATATTTTTCCCCGCAACAAACAGTTGACAAAAGTTGGCAGAGTATTATAATAATATTAGCAGTCTTGATGAGAGAGTGCTAATTTTGTTTAAAAAACTGATTTACTAAATATATAAAATTGAAACGGCGAATAAAACAGGAAGCGCGCGAAAAGGTCAATGCCTTATTAAATTTCAGACAGAGTTTTTGAACCGCCTTGACGACACGGTCATATTTACCCTTACGCGCTCACTTTAAAATAATCACAGCGAGGCAATATCTTTTGCTTTTTCATAATCATTTTTTCTTACGTACAAAAAATAAACGTATGTCTGGTCGGAGCTGTAAGGCTGATTAAAACCGTAATAAGTCTTTGCTTCCAATACGCGTCCGACTGCTCCGCGCGAAATCACAGTTTTTATGTAATACTGAATTTTCTCTTTTTTAAGCATATTTGTGATCCGCGTCAACTCAATTCCCGAAGAATCTTTTACCAAAAGCCGTCTGTTGAAAACCGTAACCATAACATTCCCCTATTTTATTTTATTTTTCGACTATATATATAATATCATATAATTAGATCAAAAAATAATTAAATTTACTGAAAAAAAAGACTAAATTAAGTTGACAGAATTTACCGTTTCTATTATGCTATTAGCAGTCTTAGTTATAGAGTGCTAACAGTTATTGTAAATATACGCTAATTTAATTCGCTAGATTACAAAACCAAAAATAAAAAATCTTTTATGACAAAAAATAATCAAGGGGGAACAAATATGGATATAAATAGATTTACAAAAAAAGCGATGGAAGCGTTGAATAACGCGCAAACGGCGGCGTCCACGCACAACAACTCGGAAATTTTGCCCGAGCACATTGCGGCGGCTTTAATAGGCGACGACGGCGGTTTGATACCGCAAATATTAGTCAGAAAAAACCTGTCGCCAAAAGTTTTGTACGATAAACTGACACAAATAATAAAAAATTTGCCTACTGTGACGGGCGGCTCGGAGCCTTACTTAAGTAATTCCGCGGGCGCGATACTTTCCGCTGCGGAAAAACTCGCTGCAAAATATCATGACGAGTACGTCAGCGTAGAGCATTTGTTTGAAGCGATACTGGACAATCCGACTGATTCGTTAAAACGAGTTTTTGCGTCGGTCGGTTTAACGAAAAAAGATTTTACGGAAGCTTTGGCAAAAATCAAAACTCAGCCCGTAACCAGCGATTCGCCCGAAGAAACTTTTGACGCGCTTAATAAATACGGTTACGACCTTGTTGAAAGAGCAAAAACGGGAAAACTTGACCCCGTCATCGGACGTGACGACGAAATCCGTAACGTAATACGGATTTTGTCCCGTAAAACGAAAAACAATCCCGTACTTATCGGCGAACCCGGCGTGGGCAAGACCGCAATCGTAGAAGGATTGGCTCAGCGTATCGTACGCGGCGACGTTCCCGAAGGACTGAAAAACAAAAAACTTTTCGCTCTCGATATGGGTTCTATTATCGCGGGCGCAAAATACCGCGGTGAGTTTGAAGAAAGATTAAAAGCCGTCTTAAACGAAATCAAAAAGCAGGAAGGCAGAACGCTGTTATTTATCGACGAGCTTCATACCATCGTAGGCGCGGGCAAAACCGAAGGCAGTATGGACGCGGGAAATCTATTGAAACCTATGCTGGCTCGCGGCGAACTCCATTGTATCGGGGCGACTACGCTTGACGAATACCGCAAATATATAGAAAAAGATTCCGCTTTGGAAAGGCGTTTTCAA
>JAQUSX010000098.1 GCA_028710055.1 Clostridia bacterium
TTTATCTAAACAAGGTTACCGAAGAAACAATTGAAGAAATCAACAACACTATGAATAGATATCTTTCCGAAGGTATTTTTAGAGATATAGGTAAATGTTTTGTTTTGACGGACCGCACTACACCGTACGCTAAACACCGCATAGGTCTTGTTTTGGCTATCGACCTCGAACAATACGAGTATACAGTCGGAACAAAAGCGGCGATACGCGCAACCGAAGGAACGATAATAGAACGCATACCTCCGCGCAAAAAAGTACGCATTAACGCTCCTATCGAGTTGCCTCACATTATGGTTTTGTTTAACGATAAGAAAAACAAAATTATAGGCAATCTTTATGACAATCGGGAAAATCTCGAAAAACTTTATGATTTTGACTTGAATATGGGCGGCGGTCATATTACGGGTTACAAAGTGACAGAAACAGCGAAAATTATCAAACAATTTAATACGCTTGTCGGTGAAACAGGAATGTTGTTCGCTGTCGGCGACGGCAACCATTCGCTCGCTACCGCAAAATCATGCTGGGACACGATAAAACAAAATTTAACCGAAGAACAAAGAATGACGCATCCCGCTCGTTTTGCTTTGGTTGAAGCGGTCAATATTTACGACAAAGGACTCAGTTTTGAGCCTATTCATAGAGTAGTATTCAATCCATCAGAAGAGTTAGTGCAGGAAATAAAAGCTATCGAAGGCACCACGCATTGCGAATTGTATCGTAACGGCAAATCCGAAAAACTCGCTCTTCCCGCTGACCCCGTTGAAGCGGTTAAAAAGGTACAAAATATTATCGACAAATATATAGAACAAAATCCCGAAATAAAAGTCGATTATGTTCACGGCTTGAAAAATGTAAAGCACGTAGTGGACGAAAACCCCAACAGCATTGGAATAACTCTGCCCGCTTTTGACAAAGCAATGTTTTTTGATTATATCGAAAATAAAGGAGCAATGCCGAGAAAAACTTTTTCAATGGGCGAAGGCGTGGAAAAAAGATATTATCTCGAGGCGAAACTTATTAAATAATTTCACTTAATAAAAAAGATTTAACAACGTTCGTTTTTTATGAACGTTGTTTTATTTTTTTCAAAATTAAAATAAATTCGTTTTTAAAATTTGTAGATTACTAAATTTTTGAAAAATAATCGTAAACGGTCTGAACGGTGGAATTACCCCGTTCCGTTATCAAACTCAAAGTATTGTCGCCTTTGGACAGAAAAAAGATTTTGCCGAGTTTTTCTATTATTTCGTCCGTATTGTATTTGCCGTAATAGACGACTTGAATATATTCGGCTGGCGTCTCAAATACGCTTTTGATTTTTTGAATCGGTTTTTCCGACAGCGTTCGGGTAATCGTTTCAGCGTTATAAAACTTTAGATTTTCAAAATTTTTGATCGGTATAATTTTATCAAAAACCGAGTACACGGCTTCAAACGACGTAGCCGCCAATAATCCATTTTTATTAGCGACGCGGGTAATCAAAGTGCCGCTGTGCGTCGGATTAAAAATATTGCGAATGTTCAGCGGAATGCTTTTTTTGACTAGCGGAAGAACCGTCATAGGGTGAAGTACGTCCGCGCCTATGCGGTTGAGCTTTGCAAGCTGACCGTAAGACATACACTCGATAGTTTTCGGGTTTAAAACTTTTTGGGGATTAGCCGTCAAAAAACCGTTGACGTCGGTCCAGTTTTCGTAAATGACGGCGTCGACCGCGTCGGATACAAGCGCGCCCGTTATATCGCTGCCGCCCCGCGAAAAAAGAGTTATTCTGCCAAACGGATCGCTTCCGTAAAACCCTGTCAAAACCGAATGCTGAATTTTTGACAAGGTTTTTGCTATTAAAGCGGAGGAATTTTCCATATCAAGGCGTCCGTCGGCTTTGAATTTTACTAAATTTTTTGTGTCGACAAAAGTAAAATCCAGTAACTCGGATACCATAAGCGCGGAAAAATATTCTCCACGCGAAACTAAATAAGCGTAATTTTTTGAGTTTGATAAAGATTTATTAATAATTTTTTCAATATCGGTTTTTAGGTCGTATTTCTCTTTTATCGCTAGATACGCTTCGACAATTTTTCTCAAAATCTTTTTGTCATATGAGCGGGAATATTCTATCAGCATATCGGTGACTTTTTTTTCGGCATTGTTTTGCTTCCCGACCGCGGACACGACTACGTGTTTGATGTCGGGATTATTTAGTACGATTTTTTTGATTCTATTAAGATTAGTAGAGGTAACGCCGCTGCCGCCGAATTTTGCAACTATCATACCTAAATATTATTATTTGTGAGCGGAAAAAATGCGAATTTACGCTGGCTGACATAAGAATTGAATATTTATTCAGCAAAAAAGCTAAAAATTCATTTCTAAATTTATTAAATTAGAATTAATCATAGATAAGTACTGTGGTATTAAAAAACAAGAAAAATTATAATCGTCATCGATGAAAGAAAATTTTACATTAAAAAAACCGAGCCTTAAATTAAGCTCGGTTTGACATAGATTTTAAATTTTACTATAGAATTTTTTAAGTTATTTTGAAGGAATAAAATTTTCGAAAATAATGTTGTCGTAATATTCTTTCAATTCGTCGATTTGGCTCTGTTTTCGCACAGTCCACATGATGACAGGCATACGCTTTTTTATTCGTTTGATAAGCGGACGGCGGATGGCTTCCACGTCGTAACTGACAAATTGACTCTTGTTGAATTTTATAAAAAACAGGTTTTTAAGCAAAATTTTCTGATAAAACGGCATCGTGTCGCTTTTGAAGTCGCTCGACAGCTGTCCGCGTACAAACTGCGGCGCGTGTTCCGCAAAATATTTTACGATAAAAGGATTGAACGACTGCAGAGCAAATTTGCCTTTATATTTAAGCAGTCTGTCTATGATTTTTTGTTCCGCAAGTCCTACGTTAGCGTGGGTTTTTACTTCTATTAAAAGAGGGGTTCTGCCGTCGATAAAATCTAAAAATTCGTCAAAAGTGGGAATTTTTTCGTCAGAATCGCCTAAGTTAAGGTCTTTTATATGTTCATATTTGGTTTCCCTTATATCTCCGTCGACACCCGTCATACGTTTTAGGTCATTGTCGTGGAAAACGACGAGCATGCCGTCGGAAGTCATTTGCACGTCCATTTCGATTGCGTAACCTGCCTGAATCGCCTTTTCAAAAGCGGATAATGAATTTTCTTCGGAAACGCGGTCGTGCAAACCGCGATGCGCTATTTGTTTTTTTACAAGCCAGCTTTCATAAATATTCATATTTTTGTACCTCTGTGTAATTATAAAGCATCTAAACTCAAAAATCAATAGAAAAATATTGTCAAAATCCATCTTTTCCTATAGAATGGTTTTATGAAAAATATTCGCAATTTTTGCATTATCGCCCATATCGACCACGGAAAATCCACTCTTGCGGACAGGCTTATAGAGCTTACAGGACAAGTGGCGAAAAGAGATATGTCGGCGCAGATACTGGACAGTATGGACTTGGAGCGTGAAAGGGGAATAACCATTAAACTTACGCCCGTCAGAATGAATTACACTTACGGCGGAGTTAATTACGAGCTTAATCTGATTGATACCCCCGGTCACGTCGACTTTAATTATGAAGTTTCCCGCTCGCTTGCAGCATGCGAGGGGGCGTTACTCGTCGTGGACGCAAGTCAGGGCGTGGAAGCGCAAACCTTGGCAAACTGTTACCTTGCTTTGGAAAACGACTTGGAAATAATACCGGTCATAAACAAAATAGATTTGCCTTCCGCACGCGTGGACGACACGAAAGCAGAAATAGAGGACGCTATCGGTCTTGACGCGACCGACTGTCCGCTTGTGTCGGCAAAAGAAGGCACTAATATCGAAAGCGTTTTAAAAGCTATCGTCGAGCGTGTGCCTGAACCGAAAGGCGATGAAAATAAACCGCTCAAGGCCTTGATTTTCGATTGCCAATACGACAATTATAAGGGCGTGCTTATTTTCACCCGAATAGTTGACGGAAAAGTAAAAGTCGGCACAAAAATAAAAATGTTCCAGCATAAAGGCAAAGTTTACGACGTTACCGAAGTCGGCGTTTTCGCGCCCAGATTTTTGCCCGTGGACGAGCTTACGGCGGGCGACGTCGGTTATATTGCGGCAAGCATAAAGACGGTCGGCGACGTG